>NZ_CANPVT010000006.1 GCF_947581735.1 Candidatus Palauibacter soopunensis | reverse complement strand
CACAGGTGCCCCGTTCGGGCGCGGGGCCGTGCGCGTTTTCACACGCTCGTCCCCGTGCCCTTCTGGGGTCGCTCCCCTCCATTTTTATCCTTGCAGGAAGGCGGTTCGAGCGCCGCTGCGAGGCTGCGCATTTGACGATCGGGTGTCCGACTCCGTCGGCCTTACGAATGCCAATCCCTCGTCCGCGATCCCCCGTCCCAGGGCTCGAATGGACCGGGGCACGTTAGGTTCATCACCTCCCCTGTGGTGATCGACCGGGCGCAACCTGGGAGAGGAGGCTCGATTGTCGCCGGACGAAAGCAAACGCTCAAGCGAGCGGGAGGCGGAACGCTTTCTCGACTCGGTGAACCGCTCCGGGTTCTGGCGGTCCGTCGATCTCCGCCTCTGTGCGATCCGCAGCGGCGATCAATGGATCAATCTTGCCACCCGCGGTTTCCTCGACCACCGTGCCGGTCCATCGGTTCCCGAGTACTCGCCGGTCAATCGGCCGGATTTCCGCGCGCGGCAGGTTGTGCTTCCGATCCGCGAACTGGCCGACGTGGTGCGTGGGATCGCGAGTGGAGAGGCGGAGCTGGGCGACTGGACCGTGAGGTACACCGGCGCATCCGACCGGCCCGTGACGGACATGAGATACGGCTTCGGCGAACTGGGCGCCCCGTACCACAGTGCCGCGTACGATGAATGGAGTTGTCACGCCCTCGTCCACCATGGAGCCTCGATGTGGGAAGTGGTAATGGACGCGGGGCATGCCCCCGGGGAACTGGACGGTACGATCCGTGGTGGGCCGAATCCCTATGGCAGCTTCTCGGACCTCATCCGAAGATTCTGTGGGCGCCCCGGAAGGTTGGATGTCCGTGGCCATTCAACCACGGTCGAGTTGATCGCTCCCGTAGCCGTGCGCTTTGACCGCGAGAGCGCCATCTCCGCGCCCGACCGTGTCACGCTCGTCCTACGGGCTGCCGCGGACATCTTCGTCGCGAAGGCGGAGCTTGGTTGGACGGTGGGGGCCGCCGGACAGCCGAGTCGTCATGGATCGATCGAACTTCGCGATTGCCGATGGGTGCCTGACGGGGAATCCATCCACGCGGAGGTGGATGTCCGGATCCGAAGGGGTGATTCCTTCATGACTTCGGTCGTCGTTCACGGCGAACGGTGCGCGGACTTCATGTCCTTGCCCTTGGCGGAAGCGGGCGGAAACATCCGTATCAAGGCCCACAGCGCCGTCGACCCTGGCCTTGAACGCTTCCGCGAACAGCTTGATCCGGCCAGACCGGACAAGTCGAAGGGGTTCGAACACGCAGTTGGGTTGCTGTTCCTCTTCCTCGGCTTCCACGTGGATCCCGTTGGAGCCCAGATCGGGCTGAGAGATCCTGTCGATCACCTCGCGCACGCCCCGGGGACTTCGGTCACCCTTGTGATCGAGTGCACGGCCGGATCGATCGACGCGGGCGGCAAGGTGGGCAGGCTGGTCGCCCGTTCGCGACGATTGGCCAAGGCGCTTTCCGACAGCGAAGTGATCGCGGTGCTCGCGACGGCGACACCGCGAGACGACCTGTCGGAGGCCGAGGTGGACAAGGCCGCGCGCGACGGGGTTGTGGTCCTGACCCAGGAGGGTCTTGGTGAACTGTGGGCTGCGGCGCAGGCCGGTGAGACCAGCGGCCAAGTCGTTCGCCGGTTGCGACAATTGCTCGTGGGCGCGGCATCACGGGCCAAAGCATGACGGTTCGGCGACGGATTTACGGTTGACCGCCAAATGGCCCGACCCCTTCCCGCATGGGACTGCTGGACCGGGAGCGACCCGAGGCGAGGGGTGGGATGGCCGTGCACATCCCGACCGCCGCCGTGGCGTGTGAGGTATGCCGAACACGTGGGTCGCTCCCGGCAACGGGCGCAAGCGCCCGCGCGTCACCGCCGCCCCTGCGGCTGCGGCACAAAGGCAACGACGCCAGCCACTTGCGGCATCGTCGTCGTGTCACGTACGAGCCCGTTTGCCGTGCACAACGACCCCGATGTCAATGTGCATTTCCGGATCGGCAACGGGCCACGTCCACGGCCGGTCAAATCCCGGCTCCGGCGAGGCGGCTCGAACGCCATACCGAATGGCCGTCGATCGTTCCTCCGGGGAGGCCCGATCGGAGCAGTTCCTTCATCTCGGCGATCCGCTGGAGGCAGGCTTGGAAGCCGCCCATCGCCTCGACCGCCGCGTCGTCCATGCCGAGGATGGCATTCTCGATGCGCGTGATCTCGCGCCGGGCCGCAACGGCGGTTCCGGGCGAGTGGACGGGACGCGCGTCCGCGTCCGCATTGGTCCAGTTCCCGAGGATCGTCCGCGCCCGCTCAAGCGGCCTCCGGGCGCACGCGACCCCGGCGACCTCGACCGACAGGCCCAGTTCCCTCAGCGCCTCCCAGAGCTTCAGGTGCCGGTCCCGCCACGAACGGAGCGCGGTCGAGGTGTCCCAGCCGGGATCGGCGTGGACGAACACGGCGCGGCGAGTGTCCAGCGCAACGGGCATCCCGCGCGGGAAGTAGCGCCGCGCGCCCCCTGCGGCACCCCGGTAGACCCGGACGGGCATGGCTGGGCGCCCGATGTCGAGCGCCTCGAACGCGGCGACCTTCTCGGATTCGGTCGGAAGCCAGGGCAGGTCCGGGTGCTCGATTACGTAGTCGAACGAGAGGAGGCGGCGCGTGGCCACCTCCGTCGCGGTGATCCTCCGTAGGCGGATACCTTCGGCCCCGAGCGCCCGGTAGATGCCGCGCGCGCAGATCCGGCAGACCTTCAGGTCCCCGACCGTCTCCTCGGCGACGAGCCTTCTCCGTACGAGGAACTGCACGAACCGGAGCGTCTTGAAGCGGTCCATGCCCAACCAGTCCGACAACTGGGAGCGGGTGAACACACCGCCGTGCAGGCTCGCCACCGCGATCCACTCGGCGCGGCGTCCTGTCAGGCCGAATGGCTCCAGCGCCTTCTCGCGCCCCTTCAGATGGTCGATCAACGCGACGGCCGTTGGTCGGGGGTTTCGCGGTTCATGAGGGTCCGGCATCCCGCAGCAGGACGAACTCCGTGGGGTGGTTGTCAGTGCCGGTGAAGGGGTCACCGTCGGTAGGAATCGGGAGAGCGCCTCTTTATCGCCGTGAAAGGACCGACCGGTGAACCCGTGTCAGCGGCCCGCACCCGTCCCGGTGTCGGCGGATTCCCCCGTCCGGTGCCGAACGTAGCTCTCCAGCACGCGGTTCATTCGCGTCTGGTAGCCCTTCCCCGGTGCCTTGAAGTAGGCCAGCACGGAGCGCTTCACGCGCATGGTGATCTGGTCGGTCAGGTCCGGCTCGACGAGTTCCGCCCGCTCCCAGAACCCCTCGTCCAGTTCCGGGATGTCGCTGAAGTCGATCCCCTCGTCCTTCACCCCCGCGATCTGCTCGGGCGTGAGGGGCCTATCGTAGCGTCCGCTCATGGTAGACTCTCCTTTCCTTCCGCGACGCCGGGCGGGCGGAGATCAGACGGATGCGCCCGCGGCGCTCGGTGTGGGCCACCACGATCAGCGCTCCGGGCTCGACCCGGCCTATGCTGATGCGGCGCTCCTCGCCGTAGTCCCGGCGACGGTCGGGCGACGTTGCGACGGTCCCCTCGAAGATGCGCTTCGCGGTGTCGAACCCGATGCCGTGCTTGCGGATGTTCGTCTGGTTCTTGGCCTCGTCCCACTCGAATTCCATCGACCGATTATACATATGGATTGTAGTTACAGCAACGCGCCCCACTGCGACCCGGTGTAGGGCTGTCGCGAGGCCTGCAAATGACGGCCGGACGTGGATGTTGGTGGCAAGTCCTGCGTGTCCGGCTCGTTTTGGGGGTGTCCGGACAAGAAATCGCCGTTCGGCGCGGACAATGGCCTGTATGTTGCAAACCGCTGGCGCGCCTGCGGTTGCGACACTGCCAGCGGAGCGCCGGTGCCGATCCGCGTTCGTTGGACGTGGCTGGGAGCGACCCCCATTTCGGCATGCCTCAATCGGCACCGGGGAGGATGGAGCCGGACAGCCCCATCCTCTCCGTCGCTGCGGGGTCGCTCCCAGCCAGCAGTCCGTACCGGAAGGGTGCCGAGCGCCGCTTCGAGGAGACGGCGGACCTGTTGGCCGACCGCTTGGCCGTCGTGCTGTTCGACGTCTCCCGCGCAAGAAACGGGACGCACGCGTCCCAGGGCGTCCCGTGGCCTTTCTGCCAAGGATCGCTGATCCAACTGCAAGGCGGGCGAAGACATTCGGAAGCGGCTGCGCGCACCGTCCGGGGGTCGATCCCGTGCACCGCCACCCCCGTTGTCTGATGGTGCATCGCCGCACGGCACCGGCAACAGGCCCGGGGACTTCCCTCCGAACCCAACTAGCGGAAAACTCCCGGCGGCGCGAGCTTTCATTCGCGCAGATCGTGCGGTCCATCACCGAGAGGAATCGAATGATGGCACGCACGAAACGAAGTCGGCGCTCGTACGGCGCCGGCGAATGGGGCCGGAACCGGGTCCGGATCTTCCCGGACCCGAAGACCGGCAACTTCCAGATTGAGTGGCGCGAGAACGGACGAAGGCGGAGCCGGTCGCTCGGACACCGCGATTGGCCGAGGGCGAAGAAGCAGGCGGACGAATTCGCCGCGGGCTTCGTCGGCCCGGACCTGAACGGCAAGCAGGAAGCCGAGCCCGAGCCGCTCAAGCTGGGCGAGCTTTTTGACATCTACGGCGAGGAGGTGACGCCCACCAAGGGCTGGAAGGCTCGGGGGTACGACCGGACCGCCATGCGCATGTTCCTCCGGTTCTTCGGACGGAACCGCGACCCGGCCACCCTGTCACAGAGGGACTGGGACCGCTTCATTCGGGAACGGCGGGCGGGCAGGATCGGACCGAGCGGCAGGCCGGTGAGCGACCGCATGGTCGAATACGACCTGAAGTTCCTGATCGCGGTTCTGAATTGGGCCGCGAGGTCGAGGGACGACCGGGGCCGCCTGCTCTTGGACAGGAACCCGCTCAAGGGCCTCAGGAAGCCCACGGAGAAGAACCCCACCCGGGTGGTGCTAACGGAGGAGGAATACCGGGCGCTGCTGGAAGTCTCCGGGCGGGTGGACTGGCGGTTCCGCGTTGCGCTCGTGCTCGCGCACGAAACCGGCCACCGGATCGGCGCAATCCGCCAGCTTCGGTGGTCCGACATCTCCTTCGAGGGAGGGACCATCCTCTGGCGGGCCGAGCACGACAAGTCGGGGCACGAGCACGTCACGCCCGTTACCACCGAGGCGCTCGAAGCTTTGGAAGGAGCGCGAAGGAGCAACCCAGGACTTGGGGACGCTCCGGTGCTGCCCGCGCCCAAGAGTCCATCGAAGTGCATGGGGTCGGCGCTCGGGCAGGGGTGGTGGGTCAGGGCCGAGAAGCTGGCGGGGCTGGAGCCCAAGCCGGGAAGGGGCTGGCACTCGCTTCGACGGAAGTTTGCCAGCGACCTGATGGACCAGCCGCTCAAGGTGCTGTGTGAGCTGGGAGGATGGAAGACCGCCAAGACGGTGCTTCAGTGCTATCAGAAGGCCGACGAAGGACAGCTTCGGAAGGCGCTGGAAGCCCGCAGAAGGTCTCGCGGCTAGATCCACAATCGGCGGGAGTCAAACGGCTGGAATTCATCCTGCCAATCTCGTAAGTTCAACATCCATAGGAAGATGCAAATTCACTCCCGTCCGCCGGACGGGCGGCACGTCGCGGCGGGGATGATCGGGGCGCGCACGTTGACGATCATCGATACGGCGATCGACGAGGCGATCTGGTCGCTCCACTTCAGCGGACGCACGACGGGGGGCTACGCGGACGGCGGCGTGCGCCCGATGGCGTTCGAGACGCATCCCGACGGATCGACCTGGCGGCTGTTCATCCAGATCTCGAACTACCACGGCGTGTACGTGGTCGACTTCGAGCAGCGGAGGGTCGTGCAAAAGCTGGACATGCCGAGCCTTCCGATCTCGCGGGTGACGAACGACGCGCTGCAGGGGTCGCCGGGGCACGGCCTCGCGGTATCGCCGGATGGGCGGCAGCTCTGGTCCACGAGCAAGCCCAACGGGCATGTCTACGCGTGGTCGCTGCCGGATCTCGGGTATCTGGGCGGGGTCGAGGTGGGCCACATACCCGACTGGCTCACGATGACCCCGGACAGCCGTTACCTCTACGTGGCGAACGCGGGTTCGAACGATGTCTCCGTCGTCGACACCAAGGAGATGAAGGAGATCGCCCGCATCCCGGTGGGGCAGACCCCTAAGCGCAACAAGACCGTGGTGTTCCCGTGACTCCCGTCCGCCGAGTCCGACGAGCGGCGCGCCCTGCGGGCCCACGCTGCCTCGCCCGGCCGTCGGTCCTCGCGACCGCATTCGCGCTCATGGCGTCAGGTTCGGCGCCCAGCGGCGTCATGGGTCAGGAACCCCTGAGCTTCGAGCGCTACCGCGAGACGATCGAACCCATCTTCCTCGTGGACCGCGGCGGGTGGGGGCCGGGGCGGGCGCCCTGCGTCACCTGTCATGCCGAGCAGGGCACGCCGCTGCGGCTTCAGCGGCTTCGCGAGACGGCCGACGGCGAGGTGTATTGGTCGGAGGAGGACTCCCGCCGGAACTTCGAGGTCGTGTCCCGCCTCGTCACGCCGGGCGACCCGGATGGCAGCCGCTTCCTGAGAAAAGCGCTAACTGTGTCGGCCGGCGGCGCCCCGCTCCACGTGGGCGGGAAGTTCTTCGAGTCGAAATCGGACTCGGAATGGCGGGCCATGGCCGACTGGGTCGCGGCCGCCGATCCGGTGGAGCGCCCCGCCCCGCCGCGGCTCGACTTCGACTTCTTCCGCGACTGCGTCCAAAAGATGTACCTCGACAAGCGCCCGGGCGACGTGGAGTGCATCCACTGCCATGAGACCGGGGCGCGCGGCTTCGCCCGGCATATCCCCGAGGGCCGCGACTTCTGGAACCAGGAGGAGTCGCGCGGCAACTTCGCGATCACGCGCCGCTACGTGGAACCCGGCGAGCCGATGATGAGCCGGCTGCTCACGCATCCCCTCCATCCTGCGGCGGGCGGCGACTACTTCCACGGAGGCCCCCGTCGCTGGGACTCGACGGACGACCCCGAGTGGCAGATGCTCGCTGCCTGGGTCCGCGGCGAAACCCCGGAGTGCGTGGTCGGAGCGGAGGCTGACACCGGCGGTCGATGACGAAATCGCTCGACATCGCCGTCATCGGGGGCGGCATCGTCGGGCTCGCCACGGCCGACGCGATCCGGCGGGCCCGACCGGACCTCTCGCTCACGGTGCTCGAGAAGGAGCCGGAGGTCGCGGCGCATCAGACGGGCCGCAACAGCGGCGTCATCCACGCCGGGCTGTACTACGCGCCGGGGTCGCTCAAGGCGCGGCTGTGCACCGAGGGCGCCGAGCGGCTGTTTCGCTACTGCGCCGAGCGAGGCATTCCGACCACGCGCACCGGCAAGATCGTCGTTGCCATCTCGCGCGACCAACTCACGGCCCTCGCCGAACTCGAACGGCGCGGGACCGCGAACGGCGTGGCCATGCAGCGGATCGGCCCCGGCGGAATCGTGGAGATCGAACCGCACGCGCGCGGCGTAGAGGCGCTCCACGTACCCGCCACCGGGGCGGTCGACTTCGGTGACGTGGCGCGAGCCCTCGCGGCGGATCTTTCCCGCGCCGGCCACCGGATCGGCACCGGCTTCGAGGTGCGGGAAGCCCGCCGCTCCGGGCACCGCACCGTGCTCGCCGGCCCCCCGGGCGACATCGCGGCCCGCGTCGTCGTCAACTGCGCCGGGCTGCACGTCGACCGCGTGATGCGGCTCCTCGGGCACGAACCCGATCTCAAGGTCCTTCCCTTCCGGGGCGAGTACTGGGGCCTCTCCGAGACCGCCGCCGGGCTCGTGCGGGGCCACATCTACCCGGTGCCGGATCCGCGACTCCCACATCTGGGCGTCCACTTCACCCGGAACGTGGACGGGCGCGTGGAACTCGGGCCGAACGCGGTCTGGGCCTGGGGTCGGGAAGCTTACGGCCGCCTATCGGGACGCCTTCCCGACGCCCTGGAAGCGTTGAGCTACCGCGGCTTCCGTCGACTGGCGCAGGCCCACTGGCGGACCGCCGTCGAGGAGCAGTGGCGCTCGCTGGACCGGCGCTCCGTGGTACGCAAGGCCCGCGCCATGCTGCCCGCACTCGAAGTGCGCGACCTCGAGACATGGCGCTCCGGCATCCGCGCGCAGGCCGTGGACACGGATGGCGCCCTGGTGCACGACTTCGTGATTCGGGAAGCGCCCGGCGTGGTGAACGTGCTCAACGCCCCCTCCCCCGCGGCCACGGCCTGCCTGGCCATCGGACACCACATCGCGGAGCGCGCCCTCCAGCAACTCTGACCAGGGTCAGGTCGCGTAGTCGTGGCCCTCGGCGTCGAGCATTTCCTTCATGCCCTCGAGATAGCCGGCCTCTCCGGCCGACTCGACGGACATGTCGGCGTTGTGTTGCGCCGCCTCGACCGGGATCGGGCGGATCTGCCGGCCCGTCTGGAGCGCGAGCATCTCGTTCATGCAGGCGCGCTCGAGCTGGTAGAGCCACAACATCGTCTTCTCGATCGTGTCGCCGACCATCAGTACCCCGTGGTTCGCGAGGAAGAGCACCCGCTTGTCGCCCAGGGCCTCGACCATGCGCTCACCCTCGTCCGCCTCCGTGACGATCCCCTCGTACCCGAAGTACGCGCAGTTCCCGTAGAACACCGCCGCGTTCTGGCTTCCGCGCTCATCCAGCCTCCAGCCGTCGATGGAGGCTAGCGCCGTGCTGTACGGGGCGTGGATGTGCAGCGCGCACATGATGTCGGGCCGGGCGCGCTGGATAGGTGCGTGAATCGCCCACGCGCTCACGTTCAGCCGCCCGTCGCCGCCCACGGGGCGGCCGTCCGGGCCCACCTCGACCAGGTTGCTGGCGGTGACGCGCGAGAAGTGCGTCTGCCCGGGCGTGATGAGCAGGTGCCCCGGCCTTCCCGGCACCTTGCAGCTGAAGTGGTTCCAGGTGCCCTCGTGCATGTCCTCGTGCACGATGATCCGGTGCACGGCCGCGAAGTCGATGCGCGCCTGCCGGATCGCGGCTTCGTCGATGCCTTTCTCCGCCGGGGACGGAATGGGAGCGAATGCGGTCTCGACCGTGCTCATCGCGTGCCTCCTGAAGAACGGACCCTGGGGACCTCGACCAACTTCTCAAGCTCCACTTGCCGGATCAAGCGGGGCGACGCCCTCCCCGTTCCCCGGTCCCGGTCCAGCGATTACCATCCCGCGCTCACGAATTCTCCTGACAGGTGCGGGTGACAGCGCAGACCATGCCGGATTCCATCGCCGAGACCGAACCGCTCGACGCGATCATCGTCGGGGCCGGCCCCTGCGGGCTCGCCGTGGCCGTCGCCGTGAAGGAGCGCGGCCTGAGGTACGCGATCCTCGACCGCGGGTGCATCACCGAGTCGCTGACCCGTTATCCCTCCTACATGACGTTCTTCTCCACGGCGGAACGGCTGGAAATCGGGGACGTTCCGTTCACGATCCCCGAGCCGAAACCCACGCGGCGCGACGCCCTCGCCTATTACCGGCACGTCGTCGCCCACCACGGCATTGGGGTGCGCCAGTACGAGGAGGTGACGGGCATCGAACCGGTGGCGCGCGCCTTCGCCGTCCACACCCGCACCCGTGACGGCCGGGAGGACTGCCTCGCCTCCCGGACCGTGGTCGTCGCCACGGGGGGCTTCGGGGAACCGAATCGGCTCGGGTTCGAGGGCGAGGACCGGTACCGCCGGGTCATCCACTACTACAGGGAACCCTTCCCCTTCTTCGACCAGGACGTGCTCGTCGTGGGAGGCGGAAACTCGGCGGTAGAAGCGGCGCTGGAGTTGTACCGCAACGGCGTGCGCGTCCGCATGGTGCACTTCGCGGACACGCTCGATCCTGGCGTCAAGCCCTGGGTTCGACCCGACATCGAGAACCGGATCGCGAGCGGCGAGATCCCCATGCACTGGGAATCCCGCGTCGCCTGCCTCGGCACGGGGACGGCCACGATCGTCGAGGAGTCCACCGGGGCGGAGACCGGGGTATCGAACGACTGGGTGCTCGCGATGACGGGCTGGCGGCCGGACGCCGCGCTGCTCACGGGCCTGGGCGTCGAGACGGATCCGGACAGCGGGATCCCCGCGCACGACCCGGAGACCATGGAGACGACGGTGCCGCGCGTCTACATCGCGGGCGTGATCGCCGCCGGCTTCAACGCCAACAAGATCTTCATCGAAAACGGCCGCGAGCACGGCGCCATCATCGCCGCCCACCTGGCCGCCCGTCTCGGAGAGTCAGGCCGCTGATCGGTTCTCGGGCGGTCAGTTTTCCGGCTTCAGGACGCTGATGATCGGTGCCGCGGGGAGCGCGTCGATGTCGACCCGCGTGCCGTCCTTGATTACCGCGTGGATCGACCGGTAGTTGCCGGCCCCCTCCAGTGGATTCGCATCGAGGATGACGAGGTCCGCGATCATCCCTGGCTGCAGCGAACCGATCTCGTCGTCCAGTTCGTAGGCGCGGGCGATGTGGCTCGTGGCGGAGCGCAGGATCTCCATCGGCGCCATCCCCAGCTCCTCCAGCGCGGCCAGTGCGTTGAAATGTCCTTCGCCCAGCTTCGTGCGTTGATCCACCGTGTCCGAAGCGATCGTCGGCGACTCGGCGAGCAGCACCGGATGCTTGATGCCCGCGTCCGTCGAGAGGAGCATCGAGACGCCCGCCTCGATCATCCGCGCCTGGTTCTCGCGGCCAACGGTCATGTAGGGCGTAAGCGTCCCCTCCGGGTTGTGCTCGTGCAGCGCTTCCAGCCGCCGTTTCGTGATCGGAAGCACCGAGACGGCGATGTCCCGCTCGACGAGTTTCCGGATCGTCTCCATCGGGATCGGCACGACGGGGCCGGAGATGTCGCCGTGCGTGATGATGTCGACACCGGCCTCGATCGCCATGTCGAGGCTCTCGACCGACGTGGTGTGCGTCTGGACCGTCATGCCCGCCCGGTGTCCTTCCTCCACGATCACGCGCTGCACGCGCTCGGAGAAGGAGATGAAGTACATCTCCACGTGGCTGCTCGACCCGTACTTGAGGAAGTCGACGCCCGTTCCCGTGTACTCGCGGATCGCGGCACGCACGGAATCCGGCGTCAACCACATGAGGTCGCGGCCGGTTCCGCGCTCCCATGCCTCGTTCGTCCGGTTCACGAAGGTCTGGCTGACGTGGGTCGCCGCCGCGCCGCGGAAGTCCCGCGATAGCGGCCCGTCGAAACCGATAATGTTGCCGGCGAAGTAGATCCGGCTGCCCGGCGCCTCGCCCGCGTTGATCATGTCGCGCGCCTTCGCCAGCGGATCCAGCGGCCCCCACGTGTCGAAGACCGTCGTCTGTCCGGTCTTGAGCGTGAGTTGCGCCGCCTCGAGCACGATCTCGTGGTAGCGGCCCTCGTACTTGATGAGGGTCTCGAGATCGAGATTCAGGTAGAGATGGAGGTTCGCGTCCATCAACCCGGGAATGACGTACTTGCCGCGCCCATCGATGACCGGCATTCCCACGGGAACGTCCACGGCCCCGGCCGGGCCCACCGCCGCGATCCGCCCGTCCACCATCACCACGACCCCGTTTCCCAGCGGTGCGTCGGCCAGAGGATCGATGACGGTCGCTCCCGTGACGGCCAGTGACTGACCCTCGGCGGTGGAGGGATCTGCGCCCTCCGCGAGCGCGAGCGCCAACGCCGCCAGCGTCACGAGTCTCATGAGCTTCCGGATCATGTGTCCCTCCCCTGCCTGCCGAGGGCTGTGGTAACGTGGTCTCAAGACTATACGGATATGATGGGGTGATGCCGAATACCGATGGAGGTCAGGAGATGAAGAAGATCACGATCCTCGCGGCCGTCACGCTCTCTCTCGCCGGGATGGTCCGGTTCTCGGTGACCGCGCTGGAGGCGCAGGCGCGGGACTACAGGCCGGAGCATCCATTCGGGACGCTTCGGGAGCAGGCGCGGACGCAGCAGGCGTGGCTGGCGGAGCGGCTCGAGACGAACCTGCCCCTGCTGATGCGGAAGCACGGCGTGGACATGTGGGTCATCGCCATGCGGGAATACAACGAGGATCCCGTCTTCCCCGCCCTCGTCTCGCCCACCACGTTCGCGGCCCGTCGGCGGACCATCTACATCTTCCACGACCGCGGGCCGGAACACGGCGTGGAACGCCTCGCGCTCGGGGGAAGCTCACAGGGAGGCGTCTACGAGGCCGTGCGCGCCACGGCCACGGCGCCGGACGGGAGGCAGGCGGAACTCTGGGGCTCCGACCAATGGGACCTCTTCGCCGACATGGTGCGGGAGCGCGACCCGGGGCGTATCGCCGTCAACATCTCCCACGACCACAATTTCGCCGACGGGCTTTCGGCCGGTGAGTGGGAGCAGATGGAGGCGGCGCTCGGCGCCGATCTCGCGAGCCGCGTGGTCCGCGAACCGCTGCTGGCGATCGAATACCTCGCGATGCGGGTGCCCGCCATGACGCCCGTCTACCGCCGGGTGCAGGCGGTCGTACACGAGATCATCGGCACCGCCTTCTCGGAGGTCGTCATCGTCCCCGGCCGGACCACGACCGCCGATGTCGTCTGGTGGATGCGTCAGCGCGTGCACGATCTGGGCCTCGACTCGTGGTTCCAGCCCTCGGTCTCGGTGCAGCGGCGCGGCGCGGACATGAGCGGCGTGACGGCGCCGGTGATCGAGCGGGGCGACGTCCTCCACTGCGACTTCGGGCTCGTCGCGTTCGGACTCGCGACGGACACGCAGCACATGGCCTACGTCCTGCGCGACGGAGAGACGGAAGCGCCGGCCGGGCTCAGGCAGGCGCTCGCGAACTCCAACCGCCTTCAGGACATCCTGCTCGAGGAGACGAAGGTCGGCCGTACCGGAAACGAGATCCTGGCTTCGGTGCTTGAGAAGATGAGGGCGGAGGGACTCAACGGGACGATGTACACGCACCCGATCGGTGACCACGGCCACGGCGCCGGTCCGCTCATCGGCCTGTGGGACTACCAGACGGGCGTGCCCGGCCGCGGAGATCCCCCGGTGATCCCGGGCATGTGGTTCTCGACCGAACTTCAGGTCACGACGCCGGTGCCCGAGTGGGACGGCCAGCCCGTGCGGATGGCGCAGGAGGAGGAAGCGGAGATCACGCTCGACGGCGAGATTCGCTGGATGCTCCGCCGGCAGACCGAACTGCACCTGATCCGGTAGCGACTGGCTACTCCCCCGCCGTACCGACCACGGCCTCCGCTGTGAGGCGGGAGACCTCGGCGTCGGAGAGTTCGAGGATCCCGGTCAGGATCCGTCGCGTGTCGCGGCCGAGGGTGGGCGCGGGGTGCACGGGGACGTCCGGCGCGTCGGAGGTGAGGAGCGGGGTGCGGACGAACTGGAGTTCCCCGAGTCCGTCGTAGTCCACGTTGACCCGCACGCCGCGCGCCTCCAATTGCGGACACTCGAGCAGGTCGTCGGAGGTCTGCACCGGCCCCGCGGGGACGCCCACCTCCTGGAGCCGCCGCACCGCCTCATCGCGGGTCAGTTGGGCGAACACCGGTCGGACGACCTCGTCGAGGAGCGCGCGGTTTTCGGTTCGCGCCTCGGGGGAATCCAGGCGCGGATCCTCCAGCAGGTCGGGGCGTTCCAGCATGCGGCAGAGGCGGCGCCACATGATGTCGTCCGGGATCGTGAAGGCGACGTATCCGTCGCTCACCGGCATCGGTCCGCGCGGATAGAAACCGGGCGGATCGCCCCGCCTCGGACGCGCCCCCGTGTTGGCGGCGAGCGAAACCATGCGCTCGTTCAGCGACAGCACGCCGTCGTACATGGCGGAGTCGATGAACTGACCCTTCCCGGTCATTGTGCGCCGGTAGAGCGCCATCGAGACGCCGTGCGCCGCGGCCATCCCCGCGTAGAGGTCCGGCATTCCGTAGATCGACGGTGAGGGCGGCTTGTCGGCGAAGCCGATCATGTGCATGACGCCCCCCATCGCCTCCGCCACGACGTCGAACGAGGGCCAGTCGCCGTACGGGCCCTCACGCCCGGGCAGTCGCCCGAACCCGGACACGGCGGCGTACACGAGTCCCGGGTTCAGCTCGGCCAGCGCCTCATAGCCGAGACCCATCCGGTCGACGGACCCCGGCCGCAGGTTCTCCACCACGACATCGGACTTCGTCACGAGGGAGCGGTAGAGGTCGCGCCCCTCGTCGCTCTTGAGGTTGAGCGCGAGGGATTTCTTGTTCCGGTTGTAGGCCATGAACCCGACGCCCATGCGGACGCCGTTCCTCTCCACGAAGGGAGGGATGGACCGGCGCGGATCCCCGAGGCCCGGGCGCTCGATCTTGATGACTTCGGCCCCCGCATCCGCGAGCAGCAGCGAGCAGTAGGGGGCGGACATGTACTGTTCGAGCGCGATCACGCGCACGCCCGCCAGCGGCCGACCGGAGTCGGTCATGGGTGGATCTCCCGGGTTCGAGGGATCGGGTGAAGGCCGAGGGGGACGTCAGCTCGTCGTCGGCATCGTCCGGTACTTGTCGAACCAGGCCACGATGTTCGCGATCTTGGCCATGAGCTGGCTCGGGCGGCGGCTCATGTCGTGCGAGGCGCCCGGCAGCCGGATCACGGCCGTGTCGATCCCGCGCAGCTTGAGCGCGTGGAACATCTGGTACGATTCCGACAGCGGCGTCCGCAGATCTTCCTCCCCCGTGATGATCATCGTCGGCGTGTTCACGTTCCCCACGAGCGAGATGGGAGAGAACTCCCAGTACGCGTCCGGGTTCTCCCACGGCAGCCCCTCGTAGCGGCTGTGGTAGTATCCGTACCAGTTGTCCGCCGTGAGCGTCTTGCTGATCCAGTTGACGACGGGCTTCTGGGCGACGGCGGCCCGGAAGCGGTCCGTCTTGCCGACGATCCAGGCCGTCATGATGCCACCCGCGCTCCCTCCGGTGACGAAGAGGTTGTCCTCGTCGATGTACCCCCGGTCGATCACGGCATCGACCCCGGACATGAGATCGTCGTAGTCCTGCCCCGGATAGTTGTGATAGAGGAGATCCGCGAACTCCTCTCCGTAGCTCGTGCTCCCGCGCGGGTTCGCGTAGAGCACGACGTATCCCGCGGCCGCGAGCAGCTGCATCTCCGCCGAGAAGCGGTCCCCATAGTTCGATACGGGTCCGCCGTGGATTTCGAGGATGAGGGGATAGCGCCGGTCAGGATCGAAATCGGGCGGCTTCACGATCCACCCCTGGACCGGACGACCGTCGAAGGACGAGTCCCACCAGATCTCCTCGACCTCGCCCAGCTGACGGTTCGCGAGCAGATCCTCGTTCAGCGACGTGACGCGATGCACGCCGCGGCCCCTCGCGCCCACGGCGACCTCTCCCGGAGCCTCCGGACGGGTCTGGTTGAGCGCGAAGCTCCCATCGTCGGCGACACTGAACGAACCGCCGCCATAGGGACGCCCGTAGGACGTGCCCCCCAGATCCTCCGCCAGCACTTCGAGATCGCCGGCGAGCGTGGCGAAGCCGACCTTCGAGTTCCCCTCGTCGTCGTACTGGAAGTAGACGCCGCTCCCGTCGGAAGCCCATACGGGGTTCGACACGCTGCGGTCCAGACCGCCCGTGAGGACCCGCTGTCCGCTCCCGTCCAGGTTCATCACCTGGAGCCGGCTCACCTGGTAGGTGCGCGTGCGATCCTCGTAGCCCACGAACGCGATATGCCGCCCGTCGGGCGAGACCGCCGGACTCCGGTCGGGTCCGGGGCGGTCGGTGAGCGCCCGCACTTCACCGGTGGCGACGGAAACGATGTAGAGTTCGGAATTGCGGTAGTCGTGGATCCAGTCCTCGTTCCGGTTCGACGAGAACACGAGGCTCGCGCCGTCCGGTGTCCAGGCGGCGGCGCCCTGGTGCTGGAAGTCGCCCGACGTCACCTGCGTGGGCGTCCCACCCTCGACCGGAACGATGAAGAGGTGATCGAAGCCGAAATCCAGGTATCCGACGCCGTCCTGCCGGTTCTTGAAGCGGTCCTCCATGATGGGAGGATCGGCCCACTCCGCCCCGGCGGGCGGTTTCGGCGGAGGCGCGAGGCTCGGCGCCGGGTAGGGAACGAGCTTGTTGAACGCGAGGTAGCGCCCGTCCGGCGACCAGCGGAGCCCGCGGGGCGATTCGATGAGCTGCGTGAGCGTGGCTTCCTCGCCCGTGTCCATCCAGCGCACGTGGATCTGGCCGTCCTCCGTGTACGCGATGCGGGTTCCGTCGGGCGACCACCGCGGGGAACCGCCCGTCCCGATCCGCCGGTGATCCGACCCGTCCGTGTTCATGATCCACAGCTCCGACTTCTTCGCGTCCCGCATGATGTCCATCGACGTGCGGACGTAGATGACCTGACTGCCGTCGGGCGAAATCCGCGGGTCCGCGGCGTATTCGATCTCGAACACGTCCATCGGCTGGAAGCGGTCCTGCGCGGCCAGCGGATCGGCGGCCAGCATGCCTGAAACGGCGAACAGGGCAAGGGCGAACTTCGTCATTCGGATCTTGTGAAGGCTCTTCTCGCTCATCTCACGCATCGTCGGCTCCCGGAATCGGACAGGGGACAGGGCCGGAAACATATCTCCCCGATTCGACCTGTGGGCAACCGTCGCGTTATCGTCCGACTCGTCAGGGTCGTCCGACAGTGCCGCGTCGTTTCCCCGGGGTGATTGACATGATTCGGCTTACCGCACCGTGCGCCGCCTTCCTGGTCACGAGCGCCGCCCTCGCGGCAGGCGCCTTCCACCTCCCGCTTTCCGGTCAGGAATACGACATCCTCATCCGGAACGGGCGCCTCATCGACGGCACGGGAAACCCATGGTTCGCGGCGGACGTCGCCATCGCCGGCGACCGGATCGTGCGGATCGGGAGGCTCGGAGACGCGACGGCGCGGCGGGTCGTGGACGCGGCCGGGATGTACGTATCGCCGGGCTTCATCGACCTGCACTCGCACGCCGACCGCGCCATGACCTCAGAATACCTGGAGGCCCGGCGGGCGAAGAGCCTGAACAGCCAGGGGCTCACGACGGTCATCGGCGGGCCGGACGGCCGCAACCAGACGTGGCCGCTCAGCGCGGAGATCGCGGCGCTCCGGGAGCTGGGACACGCGATGAACTTCGTCCCCATGGTCGGCCACAGCACGGTGCGCGCCGAAGTGATGGGCAACGACTACTGGCGTGCGGCGACGGAGGAAGAGATCGCCCGCATGCAGGCGCTCGTGCGCGAGGGGATGGAGGCGGGGGCGTGGGGGCTGGGAGCCGGCGTCGAGTACCGCCCCGCCCGCTACAGCACGCCAGAGGAGGTCATCGCCCTCGCCGAGGCCGTGGCCCCCTACGATGGCTTCTACGTCGCGCACCAGCGCAGCGAGGCGGCCATGCCGCTGTGGGAGCTGCCGAGCACGGTGACGGATTGGCCCGTGGACGGGAACCAGGGGCTGGCGGAGACCGTGAACGTCGCCCGCGAAACGGGGGTCCGCGTCGTGGCGAGCCACCACAAGGCGCGGGGCCGCTCCAGCTTCGGCCGCTCCGGGCAGGACACGCTGGTCGTGAACCGGGCGCGCGAGGAGGGGCTGGAAGTCTACCTCGACGTCTACCCCTACGAGACGTTCGGCGGGGGGGCGCGGCCCATGATCCCGCGCTGGAGCCTGGTGCACGACACCGTGGACACGAGCGGCGGGAGGGACAGCCCGGTGTACAGCCGCGAGGGGGTGTTCGACGATGCCCGGGCGCACCTGGAGCGCCGCTGGGCGGACCCGGAACTCCAGGCTCTCATCGCCCGCGACATCGAGTGGATCGTCGATCACAACGGGGGTCCGGACCGCGTCGTCGTGGTGAGCTATCCCGATTCGACCTGGGTGGGCCGGACGCTGGAGGAACTGGGCCGCCGGCTGGACGTCACGTACCAGGGCGTCGTCGTCCACATGGCGCTGAACGGCTACCCTGACGTCCTCGGCGGGGCCTTGACGCGCGGGTACGGGATTCACGACGCGGACGTCATCAACTACTATCGCCAGGACTATACGGCCACTGCCTCCGACGCGGCCGTGAGCGGGGTCGAGGGCGTGCCCGAGTTCGCCTCGCGGCCCGGCGCGCACCCCCGCCATTTCGGCGCCTTCACGCGCAAGATCGCCCGCTACGTGAAGGACCTGAAGGCGATCACGCTTCCGTTCGCGATCCGCTCGATGACGGGGCTGCCGGCGCGGATCATAGGGCTGGAGGACCGCGGCCTTCTGCGCGAGGGCTACCGGGCTGACCTCGTCGTGTTCGACCTCGAACGCCTCCGGGACCGCGCCACCGTCCTGGAGCCCGACCTGTTCAGCGAAGGCGTCGACTACGTGATGGTGAACGGCGTCTTCACGGTGGACGCCGGAGAGTTCACCGACGAACTCCCAGGCGAGGTCATCCTCCGGCCCTGATCCCGCGGCCCGCGGCCCGTGTCGCGTTCGCGGGTTTCCGGGCTATTGTTTCCGCCTGATTCGGCAACCGTCAGATCGGGAGAGCCTTATGCACACGAGATTCCACGCCCTGCTGCTTCTCGTTCCGGCCGCCGCCTGCACCATGGACGCTCCACCGCCGGAACCGGCGAGCGTCCAGAGCGCCAGCGACGTGACCGACGCCGTGCTCGAGGCGGCCCGGCCCGACGGCAACTGGCTCACCTACGGCGGCAACTACGCGGAAGACCGCTTCAGTACGCTGGAAGAGATCACGCGAGACAACGTCGACCAGCTCGGCCTCGCGTGGACGTACGACATCGAGCTGCGGGGCGGGGTCGAGGCGACGCCGCTCGTCGTGGGCGGCGTCATGTACATCAGTTCGCCGTGGAGCGTCGTGCACGCGATCGACACGCGGACCGGAGAGCGCCTGTGGCGCCACGACCCCGGTGTTCCGCGCATCCGCGGGCGGCTGGCCTGCTGCGGCGTGGTGAACCGGGGCGTCGCGCTCTACGAGGGCAAGGTGATCGTGGGCACGATCGACGGCCGCCTCATCGCGCTCGACGCGGAGACCGGCGAGGCCGTGTGGGAGGCGCTCACGATCGACCCGAACGAAGCCTACACGATCACCGGCGCGGTCCGCGTCGTGCAGGGGCTCGCGATCATTGGCAACGGAGGGGCCGAGTACGGCGTCCGGGGCTACGTGTCCGCGTACGATGCGGACGACGGCGAACTCGTGTGGCGCACTTACACAGTGCCGGGGAACCCGGCCGATGGGTTCGAATCCGAGGCCATGGAGATGGCGGCGGAGACGTGGAGCGGCGAGTGGTGGATCGCGGGGGGCGGTGGCACGGCGTGGGACTCGATCATCTACGACCCCGACCTCGATCTGCTGTACGTCGGGACGGGCAACGGTTCCCCCTGGTCGCGGAACCTCCGGAGCCCCGGAGGAGGCGACAACCTCTTCCTCGCCTCGATTCTCGCGCTGCGGCCGCAAACGGGCGAATACGTGTGGCACTTCCAGACGACGCCCGGCGACCACTGGGACTACACCGCGGTCCAGCCGATGACGCTCGCGGATCTCGAGTTCGACGGGCGGATGCGGCGCGTCATCATGCAGGCGCCGAAGAACGGCTTCTTCTACGTCCTCGACGCGGAGACAGGCGAGTTCCTCTCCGGCCAGGAATACATCGTGCAGAACTGGGCCGAGGGACTCGATCTCGAGACGGGCCGCCCGACGGACCGCCCCGAGGCCGTGCACGCCGAGGTGTGGACCCTCATTACGCCGGCCGCCCTCGGGGGCCACAACTGGCAGCCGCAGTCCTTTAATCCCGAGACCGGACTCATGTATCTCCCGATCCAGGAGGGGTGGGTCGAGCGCAGCGAGCCGCCGGACTGGGTGTACACGGACCTCGAGATCGAGGACCACAGCTTCGGGCCGCGGGTGAACAACGTCGGGCACCGGAGCCGCTACGGAGCGCGAGACGACGCGGGCTTCCTCGTCGCCTGGGATCCGAAGGCGCAGGAGGCCCGGTGGACGGTCCCCCTCCTCGGCTACTGGAACGGGGGGACGGTGACGACGACGACCGGGCTCGTCTTCCAGGGCGGCGGCGACGGCCGCTTCGTCGCCTACGACGCGGAGAACGGCGAGCAGTTGTGGGAGGTCGCGACCGGCCTCGGCATCCTCGGCGGTCCGGTTACGTACCTCGTCGACGGGCGCCAGCACGTGACGGTGGCGGCCGGCTGGGGCGGCTCGCGCGGCCGCAGCGGAGCGCCATACGGCGACGCCGCGAATTACGAGCAGCGGGGCCGGGTCTTCACCTTCGTGCTCGGCGGCACCGGGGAGATGCCGGAGCCGCGGCGGAAGCGGCCGGTCAGCGTACCCTCCGTCGCCGCCGATCTGCCCGCGGACGCGACTTCGCTCGAGCGCGGCGGCGAACTCTACGTGCAGTATTGCCGACACTGCCACGGGACAGGCGGCGGCTCGGAGGGCGCGATGCCGAACCTTCAGCGCGCGACGGACATTGTGCACCGCAACTTCGAGGATATCGTCCTGGGCGGTAGCCGGGAGCCCCAGGGGATGCCGTCCTACGAGGGACTCATCGACGCCGAGCAGCTACGACTGATCCAGGCCTACGTCGTTTCGCAGGCGCGCGAGACGCTCGCCGCCGAAGACGAGACGGCCGGCGGCGGCAACTGACGTCACGTACGAAACCGAAAACGAGAGGAATCGACTCATGAAGCGCTTCATCCTGGTCTCACTTCTTGCCACCGGAGGTTTCGCGGCCATGGCTTCCGATCTTTCAGCCCAGCGCGAGTACATCAATCCGCGGCACGCGAGCGAGGAAGGCGTCCTTCCGTTCAGCGGCGCCGTCTGGGTGGGCGACCTGCTCTTCGTTTCCGGATCGCTCGGCCTCGTCGATGGGCGTCCGCCGAACGACGCGGAGGAGGAGGCCCGGCTCGTCATGGAGGCGATCAAGAACACGGTGGAAGAGGCCGGGATCACGATGGACGACCTCGTCTCCGTGCAGGTGTTCTGCTCGGACGTCGATCTCTACGATGTCTTCAACAAGGTCTACCGGACGTATTTCACGGAGAACTTCCCGGCGCGCGCCTTCCTCGGCTCCGGGCCCCTCCTGTTCGGGGCGCGCTTCGAGGTGATGGCGATCGGCTCCCGCAACTGAGTCGGGGCAGCTGAGCCTGGGGCGGGATCTGGTCACCGAGGCGGGGCCCGTTCGAGGGCCCCGACCCGATCTCGCCGACGCGCTGGAGCGGGGGGAAATCATCTTCTTCCCCGCGTGTCCGGTGGAACTCCCGCCGGACGAGGATCTCGAGCGGTTGCGCGCGGAACTCCCGCGCCAGTTGCGCGCGAAGAACGTCAGCTACCACCCCGAGAGCAGGCGTCTTCGCGGAGTCACGGCACGCGGGGGGTTGCGGGACGCCGTTCTCGACACGCTCACCGCGCACGGCGCCAGGGTTCGCGCCTTCCTGCGGGAGTGCATGCCCGCGCTCACCGAGGGATGGACGGTGGGGACGACGAGCTTCCGCCCGATCCAGGAGCGTGGCCGCGGCCTCTCCGCGCACGCGAGCAACGAACTGATCCACTTCGATGCCGGCGCCTACGGGGCGACCGACGGAGATCGGATCCTCCGTTTCTTCGTCAACGTGAACCCCGAAGAGGACCGCATGTGGTGCACGAAGGGGACGTTCCCCGACGTGTTTTTCCGCTACGGGACCGAGGCGGGCGTGGCGGATTCCCGCTCGCTCGGAAGGGGCCCCGTGGACCGTCTCCGCGGGCGCCTGCTGCGGGCGGTCGCGAAGGCGGGGCTCGGTGAGGCGGTGCTCGCGGACTCGAGCCCGTACGACCGTCTCATGCGGCGCTTCCACAACTACATGAAGGACACGCCGTCCTTCCAGGAGCGGGACGAGTCATGGCGGGAGATCCGCTTCCCGCCCTTCTCCGCCTGGATGGTCCTCACCGACATGGTGAGCCACGCCAGCCTGTCAGGTCAGCACGCCCTCGTCGACACCTTCATCCTCCGCCTCGCCGCCTGCCGCCACCCGGAACTCGCCCCCATCAACATCCTGCGCGGTGGATCCCCTCCGGACGCCCGGGGCCCCAAGCTGCCGCGCGCCGGAGGCCGATGAACCGCGCCATCGCCGTCGACTGGTCCGGCGCGAAGTCTGGGGCGTCATCGAAGATCTGGCTCGCCGAGGTGCGGGACGGACGCCTGGCGCGCCTGGAGTCCGGGCGCGACCGCGGCGAACTGATCCGCCATCTGATCGACGATGCGGCGGTGGACTCCGATGTCGTGGTTGGCCTGGATTTCGGGTTCTCCTTCCCCCGCTGGTTCGCGGAACAATTGGGCGCGGGGTCGATCGAGATGCTCTGGGAGTTCGTCGCCGCCCGGGGAGAAGAATGGCTAAGCAACTGCCCGCACCCGTTTTGGGGAAGGCCGGGCAAGGGCAAGCCAAAGTTGCGTCAACATTTTCGGCGCACGGAACGGCACGTGTCCGGAGTGATGGGCTCGAATCCCAAAAGCGTGTTCCAGATCGGCGGCGGCGGTGCGGTGGGTACCGGTTCGATCCGAGGAATGCCCCACCTGGCGAAGCTCCGTGCGGCGGGCTTCTCGATCTGGCCGTTTCATGAAGCGCAGATGCCACTGGTGATCGAGATATATCCGCGACTGCTCACGGGTCCGGTGAACAAGTCCGACTTTGATGCGCGGGAGGCGTACCTGAATCAGGGATTTCCGGAAATGGAGGGGTCGCTCGCGTGCAAGGCCATGTCCTCCGAGGACGCCTTCGACGCTGCGGTCTCCGCCGTAGCCATGAGCCGACACCTGGGCAAGTCTTGGGCTCTCCAAGCTGCCCGGGACGCCACCGAACTCATGGAGGGAAGAATCTGGTGGGCTCAGGAGATCCGCGGGAGTGCCGCAGGTCCACCGCGCACCATGAATCGGCCGGCCGATTGCCCGTGAGTCCCCGCCACACGCTCATGATACCGAGGCGCACGCGAAGGCTCTGGTCAACCGGAGTGCCCACGACGGGCGGGGCATTGGAACTTGGTGCCGCCAGTCGTTTCGAGACTCATACTCTGTCTCTAAACGCCGCGCGCGCGTGGCGTATGCGTACCTTCACCGCCGCGGTCTCCGTTTTGTCCGCCCGGCTGAACAGCCCTTCGACTTCGTCCCGCAAGGCCGGGTTCCGCGCCGCCAGTAGCCCCAGGCCGTTGTACGCCCACGCTCGCACAAAAACGCGGTCGGACTCAATCAGCCGCAGTAGAGCGCGATGGAGCGCCCGTTCCTCACCGACGGGGAGATCGGCCGGTAAGTCCATGTGCGGCAGGGTCTGCAGCAGATGAAGGAGGGCATCAGACGCAAGGGGGCAATGCAGTAGCCGCAGCAACTCCACGGCGTCGCCGTCGCGCGGCGCCATATCCCGTTCGGCAAGGGACTTGAGCACCCATGTCGCGCCCACCTGGAGAACCGTCTCGTCGGAGGCGGCCAGCTCGAGGAGGCGGTCGACGGCTCCCTCGGGCGCGTCTCGCACTGCTTCCGCCACCGCGCGGAACGGCGCGACGCGCTTCCCGTCGTAGCTGCGCAACATGGCGACGATATCCATGGCGGATAGTTACCGTCCCGGGATGAAACTTCGCAATTGCAATGGCGACGCTGGCCATCGCGCCGTTGACCCCGCCTGATGCCGCGCACCTCACCGCCTCACCAGCCCACTGCGTAGGCCACGCGGCGGGGGTCGGCGCCCGCCATGAGGGCCCCGGTCGCGGCATCGAGAGTGATGCCCTGTATGCTGCCGAAGGCGTATCCGGGGGCGAGTTCCACGGTGTATCCCAATCCCCCCAGCGTCCGGACGACGTCCGTGGGCAGTCGATCCTCCAGGCGGAAGCGGATCTCGGCTCCGGGCAGGTAGAAGTTCGGCTCGCCGCTCAGGGTGAAGCGGGGCGCCGCGATCGCCTGCTGGATCGGCATCCCGAAGTCGAGGAGGTTCACCAGCACCTGGAACTGGGTCTGGCCGATCGTCTCGCCGCCCGGCGTCCCCAGAGCCGCATGGAATCGACCCTCCCGGAGCACGATGATGGGGGAGTTGTTGAGGATCGGAATCTGCCCGCCCCGGACGTAGTTCACGTGGTCGGGATAGGGCGATGTCGAACCGATGCGGGACCCGTTGTTGAAGGTCAGGCCGGTGTTGCCGACCACCACTCCCGTGCCGAAGGCGCCGCCGTGTGTGGGCGTGGCCGCGACGACGTTGCCGAAGCGGTCGGCGATGGAGAAACTGGTCGTGCTCCCCGCGTGTGTCTGTTCCGCCAGATGGCCTCGTCGAGGTGTGAGCGCTGCTTCTCCCGTCGCCTCTCCGGCAGCGCGCACGCCCGGCTGGAATTCGTCGACCCGCACTGGACTTCCGGCGCCCGGGTACGCCATCAGCCGGGACGGGTCGATGAGCGATCGGCGGGCCGCCGCGTACTCTTTCGACAGCAACTCGTCGGCGGGCACGTCGACCAGGGCGGGATCGGCCGCGTAGGCGGACGGCTAAAGGCCAGAATCAAGGCAGGAGATCACGTAAGTCTAACTGGGACTGCACGATCTGCCCCTCCTGTCGGTGTACTGGATCTTGCTGGACCGTGCCGCGAAAGCGGGAAAACCGGACGTGAATGGCGGGAGCCGGACAGTTGATTGCGACAACGCCATGAGGTCATCGCGCTGCTCCTTGAAAGCGGCTCGGCGCTGGCGCGATCCGCTTGATGGTAGCCCAACCCCTTTTGGCCACTCTCGGGCTTGAGGGGTGCGGCGAATCGCTACTGCGGCGATCCATCCTCCTCTTCTGGCGGCGGCGGCTTGCTACCCTTGCTTGAGATGCCTCGGCTCGCGAACCAATACGTGATGACGCCCGTCGCGACCGGCAAGACTGTCATGTAGATGTCCTTGGCAGCCTGCATCTTTTCCGCGTCTAACTCGTCGATCCATAACGCCGCGACAAGGACGGCACTCCCCAAGAAAACCCAGTACGCAGCGGCTTTGGTTACCCATACACGAACACGGCTCTTGCGCTCTTCAATTGAGATCGAGGAACCCCAACGCACCCAAGGCCGCTTCTCCTTGAGTTTGGGAGCTCCCTGATCCTCGTTCGGCTCCGGCACACCCTGCTCTGTCTTCGGCTCCGGCACTCTTCTTCTCCCTCTTCGGATTTGGTTGACGGGCCAGATCGCGTACCTCACGCTCCAGCCCGTCATTACAGGACTGGACAACACCACTACACCAGGATTCGCGTACCCTTCCCACCGTGTACGCTCGGTTCCGCACACCATTGATCGCGAAGAAGCCGAAGCGACTCCTCGATCCCCTCCGGTAGGCCCAAGAGGCGCACGAGCACGGCTTGGTCGAGATCCGCCCGGACCGGATCCCGATACGCCTCGTTGGCCGGCAGAAGCGGACGGTTGCGGAACTCAGCGAAGAGTTCCTGTGCCTTCTGGATCTGGCCCTCGCCGAGTTGGCGGGGGTCGAGGACCGGCAATTCCGGCAGGCGGCTCAACGTCATCGACGCTCGCCCTTGATGCTGTCTAGACCCCTTCCACCAGAAGGACATGAGCCCGAGGGTTGTGTTAGCCCAAAGAACGACGGGCGTTTCCCACTCCGCACGATCCAGCAAGAAACTGGGCCACGCCCTGCCCCCTATCGCCGGTTGCGGTGTCAGGCATGCCGACAAGCTCTGAGAGTTGATCTGGAAATCCAGACTGAAGTGAAGCCGACTAGCGGCTGCACCCCACCGATCCAAGGCGAGTTCCTCACAGCCCTCGCGAACGCGACCCGCGCGATCCGGCTGGACCACCAAGAAGCGCTCGCTTTCCGCCTGATGAGCCCACAGCGCCGGGTAGGTGGGCGGCTTCTCCGCGTCGGAGAGATGCACGATGTCCCATGGCCCGCGCGGAGAACCCTGAGAGCCCCACCCGGAAAGGTCACGGTGGATAGGGCCTCTTCGTCCAAGGTCCGACAGTAGCGCCATGGGTATGCGGCAAACCTCTCGCTGGCGCGGGAGTTGCAACATTCCAGTCGAGAGAGCTAGCAGAGAAGTGGCAAGGTCAGGGTTTCGGATTCCGGCCGCCCCGGTCGACGACAGTTTGTCACGCACGTAGCTGCCAGCCACGGAACTATCTCCCACCAGCAACCAACCAGCTCTTCCCCCATCCCGTAGGGTTTCGCGAATCGCACGCGCCACGTCAGTAGCTTCCAAGAGGCTCCTCGGACGCCGCTTCAGGTTCGCGAAAAGGGTGGAACATCCCGCCGAGTCCTCATCCGTTCTCTTCTTCGCTACTAGGAGCACCTCGGCCATTCCGGTGTCGGCGGAAAACGCTCGGTCCGTGTTGCCAGATGCCGCGATCGTCACGACCACGATGTCCTCGTATTCCGTTTCGATCAGTGCCCGTGCCGCCTCCCAAGACCCCCCTTGCGCGAACGATGCGGGCAGCACCAGAGCGATCAGTCCACCCGGTCGGGTCTTCGCGTGCGCGAGGTCCACGAAGTGCGAGGCCAGCCCTGCGTTGCCATTGCCGACACGGGATCCCATGTAGCGACCGATCTCGTTCAACCGCTTCGACATCTCCCGTTGTTCGGCTTGGCTCGTGTCAAAACCGGCGAACGACGGGACGGGCACTGTGGTGGACTCGTGGTTGGTAGGGCGAGTGAACGGCGGATTCATGATGGCCAAGTCCAGGCATTCCGGTGGGATCTCCACGCGAGCGTCAACGTTCCCCTCGTCCTCCCTGTCCCCGCGTGCCTGCCGTTGCCCCGTTCCAAAGAGCGCCATTGACGCATGGCCCTCGTCCAAGAGGTCGAGCGACCCGATGGCGATTGGGAGTTCCTGCTCCTGAGGCTGTCGGCCGTAGGGCATGGTGTACACGCACGTTCGCTCGAACGTGATCCCCGGGTGAGTCCCGGAGAGATTCGAGGCTGTCAGGTGTGTCGCTGCGGGCATGATGTCGGCAGCCACCAAGCCGCGTTCCATCATCCGAGCGTGCAGTCTCGCGTCATCACCACCGGAATGTCGGTGGCGGGCAAGCACGCCTTGGTAGGCTGCCAGCAACAGAGTCCCCGTCCCACACGCGAGGTCACCGATCCTGAGCCTCTGGACGGCGGATGCGTCTCCCCAGTCCACATCGAGATCCGGCACCGAAAGTTCGGCCAGCAGCGCGGCCGAATTGGGCAGCGTGTAGAACGTGGCGAGAAACTTGCGATCCACGATCAGCCGTTGAAACATCCGCCCGGAGAGGTCATTGAGGCTGGTTGCCCCGATCCTTGCAAGCTCGTGGGCGACATCGGCGAGCCGGTCCATGATGGTCAAGGCCGGGGCGTCACGAATGGTCAGCAGGAGATCGATCGCGATCTTGAAGATCGGCCAGTAGTTGATCCTAAGGATGTCCCGCCAGCACTGGAGAAGCCGTGGCCGAAGGATGCTTCCGGACGCCCCGCGCAAGCTGTCCAGATGGGGGATGCCATGCATGCCCGCCAGTGTCGTGTGAAAGGTCATCGCATTCGCGATGATCGCCATCGCCATGCGCGATGTCTGCTCGCTGTCTTCTTGGTGGAGCAGCCGAGCGGTCGCTTCCAACCCCGTCCGAGAGGTCTCGGCCGCATCGGCGCGTAGGATGTGGGCAGCCTGCCGCACACCCTGCTCCAGAATCGTGAGACCTTCCGCGACCAGACGTTCCGAAAGGGACACCTCTTCAATCGCACGAGCGAGGTCGTCGATCCCGCCGCCGAGCCAACCCCGGTCGGGCCACCGGAGGGAGTGGCCGCCATGGCCAGAGAGGACACACCATTCAACTCGCGTCGCCTCGACTGCGGCCGGGAGGTCGCTGGCGCGCCGGAGCGCCGCGTCCAAGCGAACCGCGACGACCTGTTCGATTTCGTAACCGGAGTCCTTGGTCAGCTTGCCCAACCGAGCGCGGGCATCCTCCTCGACGGTGGAGGCTGGCGCGAACTCCGTCTCCAAGATGATGGGTGGGGCACCGCCGAGTTGAACGAGAACATCGGGTCGCAGTCCCCGGTGCCCGAAGACATCAGTTTGTTCGGCGGTCACGCGCCATCGTGGATGCCTACGGTTCAGAGCACCGGCCAAGACGGCGTTCACCAACGGTTCCGTGTGTCGGGCCATGCGCCACTCTCATCTAAAGCGGGGACAGGATACCCAATCTAACGACGGGCTTCCGCCGGGCGAGGACTCCCCCCAAGAAACACCGGAGAACCCGCGCTTCTTGTTCGGTGTCCGCGCCTCACTGCATGGCGGCGTCGCGCTGCGATGCCGACATCAGGCTCATCGCTCGAACCCACCGCCGCCACGCTCGGGGCCTCGGGGCCGGGGCGGTGGCGGTACAACAATGCGGGTGATGGTCCGACCGCGCTCCCTCTCCCGTGTCTGTTCGCGCTCCCTCTCCCTCATGGTCGCGCGCACCGACCATGCGCGCCGCTCCGCCTCCACCAGCCTGTTTCGGTAGAACTTGCCCCAACCGCGCTCGATCTCACGGGCGCGCTCGCCGTGTGCCTTGCCCAACTCGGCCCGCTCGTCCCTGTGATACCCGTCGAGATCCTCGCGCCAGCCCTCGACCAGATCTTTCCGGCCCCGGATCGCCCCGGCCAGTTCCCTGAGCGAACGATCGAGCCGCCAGATCCGGAGCCGACCGAGCATGGTGCGGCTCTCTCGGTCGAGCCGCTGCCGCATCTCCTCCTGCCGCTTGTGCAGTTCGGCCCATTCCTTCCGCGCCCGGGCCTCAAGGTGCTGGAAGCTGTACTCGCGCCCGTCCGCGACCGTCTCCCAAGCCTCCGCCTCGCCATGCCGCCATGCCTCCAAGTCGACCTGATCCTCGCGGCGCGGCTTCCTGGCTCGCCGCGCCCGCCCGGGCTGCATCCCCTCGCGCCGGACGCGCGCCCAATGGCGCGGTCGTTCCGACGGGTCGCGAACCACCTCCCGGCCCGCCCGCCTCCGCTCGTTGTTCTCGACCCGCCTCTCGCACCGGATCCGGCCCTGCTCCCGCTCGTAGCCCTCGGCCCAGCGCGACAGCCGGAGCTTGCTGTCATCCAGCGTCGCCGCCTTTCCGGTCTCCGGATCGACCCGGTTGGCGATCACGTGGACATGCGGGTGTGTGGTGTCCTCGTGCGCGACGATCAGCGCCTCGTGGCCCTCCAGCCCCAGCACCTCCAAGCTCTCGTCCACCGCCTGGCTCATCTCCCCCTTGTCGGGCGTCTCGTCCTCAGCCCAGCTGAGCGAGTAGTGCAGGACCGGCTTCGCCAGCTTGCGCCCCGTCCGCGCAACGCCCGCCAGCCGCTTGAGGTCGGGGGCCGCCCTCGCGGTCGCGGCCATCAGCCGCGCGGCCCGCTCCGGCCGGAACGTCGCGAGGTTCCGGGTGTCGGCCCACCCGACCCGCTCCGATGTCCTCGGACGGCGGTCGTCCGGCTCCGGTGCATCGTGGAGGCAGTACGCCGCGACCCCGGCGAACGAGCGGCCCAGTCCGTTGATCTTCGGGATCATCGGTCCAGCGCCTCCCCGCTCAGGAGACCGGCCGCAAGCTCGCCCACCCGCTCGACTGCCTCCAGCGTCCCGGAAGGAGCGGAGGCCCCGGAGTTCAAGGCGCGGGCAATCTGGTTTAGATTGACGCCGATCCGGTGGAGTTCGACCCGCTCGGCCGCGCCGAGACGGAGAACGACAGCCTCGCGGACCGGCTGCCCCAGCGCCCTGCGGCGCATGTAGCCGCCCGTCGTCATGCGGGCCGCTCCGGCCCGCTCGGCGATCTCCGCGGCCTCGGCGGTGGTGACGCGCACGCCGATCGTGCGGCTCCTGCGTTCGGCCTCGGGCTTCCGGGGACGGGCCATGTCGGGCGGCCTCCTCTGGTGGCGCGCGAAAGTGTCGTTGGGGGGTCTGGGGGGCATCCCCCAGCCAGAGTTTTTGTGAAACAAAATAACATCTGGCTCCTCCACAAACCGCAGAGACCAGCGCCCCCGTGGCGCGCCCGCCCGAAAGCTGGCCGGGGCGCCAACTCTGGACGACGAGCCCCGTCGTCGCGAGGTTTCATTCGCGCAGATCGTGCAGTCCATCGAACGAGAGGAATCGAACGATGGCACGCACGAGAAAAGGCCGCCGGAGCTACGGCGCCGGCGAATGGGGCCGGAACAGGGTCCGGGTGTTTCCCGACCCGAAAACCGGCCTGTTCCAGATGGAGTGGCGCGAGAACGGGCGAAGGCTCACCCGGTCGCTCGGACACCGCGATTGGGCGAAAGCGAAGCGGCAGGCGGACGAAGCCGCCGCGGACTTCGCAATGCTTCAGCCCAACGGCAAGGCGGAAGCCGAGCCGGAGCCGCTCACTCTGGAGAGGCTCTTTGACATCTACGGTGAGGAGGTGACGCCCACCAAGACGAGGCGGGTCCAGCACCGGGACAGGATCGCGACGGGGATGTTCCTCGACCTACTCGGTCGGGACCGGCGACCCGAGACCCTGTCTCAAAGGGACTGGGACCGCTTCATCCGGGAGCGCCGGGCGGGAAGGATCGGACCGAGCGGGAAGCCGGTGTCCAACCGGACCATCGAGTTGGACCTGAAGTTCCTGCTCGCGGTGCTCAACTGGGCGACCAAGTCCAGAGACGAGGAGGGGAGGCTCCTTCTCGACTCGAACCCGCTGAGGGGTCTGAGGACGCCCAAGGAGAAGAACCCCGCCAGGGTCGTTCTCTCCGAGGAGGAGTACCGGGCGATGCTCGGGGTGTCCCGGCAGGTGGACTGGCGGTTCCACGTCGCGTTCGTGCTCGCCCACGAGACCGGTCACCGGATCGGGGCCATCCGCAACCTGAGGTGGTCTGACATCGACTTCGAGGGCCGGGAGGTGCGGTGGCGGGCGGAACACGAGAAGACGGGCTACGAGCACGTCACGCCGATGACGGACGAGGCGGTGGCGGTGTTGGAGGAGGCGCGGGAGGCGAACCCCGGTAGCGGGGAGAAGCTGATCCTGCCCGCCTCGAAGGATCCCTCGGCGAGCATCGGCAGGGGACGGACCGGCGTTTGGTGGCGCAAGGCCGAGCGGCTTGCGGGACTGGAGCCGAAGGCGCGGCGGGGCTGGCACTCGCTGAGGCGCAAGTTTGCCAGCGACCTGATGGACCTGCCGCTCAAGGTGCTGTGCGAACTGGGCGGCTGGAAGGAGGCTCAGACGGTGTTGCGCTGCTATCAGCAGGCCGACGCTGTACAGCTCAGGAAGGCGCTGGACAGCCGCCCGAGGGTCCGCGCCTGACCCGAAACGAATCGGCGGGAGTCAATCAGCGGGAATCCGACCGACGAATCCCGTAAGATGAACGATCACAACGACATGTGGATCCGAATGCTCATGTCGCGTAGGCATAGACGTCGGCCTTCGCGACCTTGATCGCCTCCGAGAGCAGGTGGATGGTCTCGGCACTCCCGGCCCCGAGGCCCCGCAGGTCGAACCCCTCGACAAGATTCAACTGCATCGTCACTTCCAGCCCTCCGCGTGACGTCGGCGGGCTGGTGTAGATGTCGTATCCCCGGTACGTGGTGTGGAGCGGCTCCGCCCAGATAGGCTCGTAGCGGGCGAAGTCCTCCATGGTGAAGTCGCCGCCGTTCTCCCGGTAGAAACGGGCCATCTCCTCGGCGATGTCGCCCCGGTAGAACCGATCGAACGCGGCCCGGAGCGCTTCCGAGCGCGTCTTGCCGGCCGCCAGGGCCGCCTGCTCAGCCTCGACCACCTTGCGGAGCGTGTTCGCGAGATCAGGCATCCGGAACGTTTCGCCGGGCTCGGGCACCCTCCCGCGAGGGAGGAACATCCGCCGGCTCGATCGGAAGCTCTCGAAGAGTTCCCGGTGAGATTCGATCGCCGCCACCACGGACGCCTCTATCGGATGACCGTTTTCCGCGTAGTCGATGGCCGGGGCGAGCACCTGGGCCAGGCTCATGGTGCCGAAACGGTCCAGCAAGGCGATCCATCCCCCGAACAGGCCGGGGACGACGCCCGCGTGGATCCCCTTGTTCAACTCCTCGGCCGCGCGGCTCGCGGGATCGATGGCCAGAGGCGCGGCGCCCGTGGCCCCCAGCGAGTACACGCGATCGGAGACGCGGTCGTAGAGCGTCACGAACCCGTTCCCCGCCATCCCGGACATCTGCGGGCGTACGATGTTCAGCGTGGCAAGGGTCGCGACGGCGGCATCGGCGGCATTACCCCCGGCCATGAGCGTGCGGAGACCCGCCATGGATGCCAGGGGATGGCCGGCCGTCACCAGCCCGTTCGGGCCCGGCACCGCCGGCCGGTGCGCCGGCCGATCCGGGTATCGATCCGGGTCTGTCTGCACCGCGGAGGCGCCCTGAGGCAGAAGCAGCAGGAACGTGGCGAACAGCGCGATCATCGGCCGAGCACGTGCGTCCATCTAGATCCCCTTCCATTCCTCTGTGCCATCCGTCGGCAACAACTCTCTCTGGGCCCGGTCCCGCTGCGGCACGTCGTGGCAGCGGCGGCAGCGCGCCTCGTAGGACTCGGAGCCGCCCACCTGGATCGTCGGTCCTTCGGCGGGCGCCGGTTTCCCGTCGATCAGGCGCTGGTTCCTCGTCGCCGGATCGCCGCAAACGACGCAGATCGCCGTCAGCTTGTCGATCCGTTCCGCGCGCGCCAGGAGCAGCCCCATGGGGCCGAAGGGCTCGCCGCGGAAATCCATGTCGGTGCCCGCCACGATGACGCGCACCCCGGCGTCGGCGAGGGCGTCGACAACCACGCAGATGCCGTCGTCCAGAAACTGGGCCTCGTCGACGGCGACAACCTGCGTCGACGGGCGAACCTTCCCGGCGACCTGCACGGAACTGGACACGGGCTCGGCGTCGATCTCCCGCCCGTCGTGGGACGAGATCCGGAACTGGCCTCCGTAGCGGTCGTCGAGGTGCGACTTGAAGAGCTGCACCCGCCGCCCGGCGATGAGGGCGCGCCGCACGCGCCGGATCAACTCCTCGGACTTACCGCTGAACATGACGCCGGCGACGACCTCGATCCAACCGTGTCTCGCCCCATGGAACATCGTTCAGAATCCCAGCACGCTGTAGTTGCCGTCCAGGATCAGGCGAACGGAGACGTACAGCCCGAACGCGGGGCACAGCACCCAGAAGGCGTTCGGGGCGCCGACATAGACGAGGAACTCGCCCCTCGAGATGAGCGTCTGCCTTCCCGCGACGAAGAAGCTGACCCAGTAAAGGGTCGACACGTACACCCACTGCCAGAACAGCATGGCGGCGAGAATGCCGGAGACGACCGCCGGCAGGAAACCGACGGTAAAGGCTCCGTACAGGATCAGCGTCGGAACCGGCGTGAAGAAACCGTTGGCGATATCGACGGTGAACCCGAACGTGCGGCGATCCGCATAGGATTCATCCACCATCGAGTAGGTGGCCCAGGCGTCCGCCCAGACCATCGGGGACAGGATCCGCCTGAGGGGCACCCTCGTGGTCAGAAACTCGACGGCCGGGGTTCGGCCGGTCTCGCGCTGCCGCTCGCGCCAGTGCACGGCGCGCTCCTCGATGTAATCCCGCCGCAGGTACAGACACGCCTCCCAATAGCAGATCAGGAGATTCGTGGAGAAAAACAGACTGAACAGACCATGGATGGCGTTGAGGTCCCCGAGTACGTAGTAGCGAGTGCCGATCCCGAGTAGCGTCAGGAGCGCGATGATCAGCGCCGAAAGCAGTCCGGCCGGCATCGTGGCTAGTAGGTGCCGTCGAGGAAGGTGTCCTGGAGGCGGTCCCGCCGGGCGATGGCGACGCACTCCTCGAGGTCCGAGAGGTATTCGCCCAGCACCGGCGTGTGGACGGACGTGATCGGCTGGTGGATGGCCGGCGGCTTGCGGTGCTGTCCCATCATCCAGCCTCGCTCGTTCATGAGTCTCGCGACCGCGAAGATGTTGAACGGTTCTCCGGGCTCGACGTCGTAGCGGAAGAGGTTCGTGTCCCCTTCGGGTTCGAACACGTAGAGCCCGTCGATCGCCCTCACGCCGTCGATTGCCGCGCGGGTCGTCTCCATGATCCCGCCTACGATCTCCCGGTATCCCTCCCGGCCGATGTGCCGGAGCATCGTCCAGGCGCACGCCACCGCCCCGCCCGGCCGGGAGCCCTGGGCCGTGGCCGAGGCGTAGGAGCCGCCGGCGAGGTCGCGGACCACGTACCGAGCGTATTCGATGTCGCTGCCGTCGGCGAAGAGGACGAGCGAAGCGCTCTTCTGCGCGAAACCGAACTTGTGGAGGTCGGCGGACAGGCTGGACACGCCCGGCACGGAGAGATCGAAGTCGGGGACCGGATAGCCGAGTTCCCGCGCGAACGGCGCGATGAAGCCGCCGTAGCAGGCATCCGAGTGCAGGCGGACGCCCGTCTCGAGGGCGATTTCCCCGAGTTCCCGCATCGGGTCGATGAGCCCGTAGTAGATGGTGGGAGCCCCGGCGTAAATGAAGATCGAAGCTTCGTCGATGGCCTCGCGGATGGCGTCCACGTCCGCGCGGTAGTCGGCCCGGCAATCCACGTACTTCATGTCGAGGTCGAGGATCTGGGCGGCCTTGTCCACGGAGGGGTGACGGCTGTAGGCGGCGACGATATTGAGCCGGCCCAGATCCGGGCGCGCCTCGCGCTTCATGTCGCGCGCCACCTTCACGGCCTGGAAGATGCTCTCCGTCCCCCCCGAGGTGAACTGTCCACCCGCGCCCTCGGGCGCGTTGAAGATGTCGAGGCCCATCTGGATGACCTCGTCCTCCATGGCTCCGACGCTCGGGAAGGAACCCTGCCCCGAGAGGGCGTTCTCGACGGAGTAGATGGCGTGTGACGCGTCCTGCACCCGCTTCAGCGCCTCGTTGACGTAGTAGACGAGGTACGGGACGCGACCGTTCTTCCAGTCGTAGTCGATCGCCTTCCGGCTGAGCAGTTCGCTCTCGAGCGTCTCCCAGTCGATGCCCTGCTCCGGGAGTCGCTTACGGGTCCGGACTTCGGGACTCAGGGTACTCGTAGCCTGTGCCACTTCGATGCCCTCCGTCGTGCGGTGGTGCGACCCGGGATCGGCCCGCGTCACCGACCGTTGCCGGTCGTCGAAATCCAACCTTGTGTGAGGAGATTGGCGGGGCAACGTGCAGGGCCCGCGCTGACCCGGGGCTTGAAGCCGGGGCTTGTCTGAGGAGGCGAGGTCCAGTCAGATACCGGGGTCGTCCGACCGCCGAATCCAGACCCGAGACCGCCCCCGAACCCGGGATCCGACAAGCGAATGGCCTGGCTGCAGACACACTGGATCGCGGTGGCCCTCCTCGCCGTCTACGGCGCCCTGCTCGTGCGCCACGCGATCGAGGGCCGTCGCGGGACGAAGGGACGGACGGACTACTACGTCGGGGGGCGGTCCATGGGCGGGATCGTGCTCGGCCTCTCCTTCTTCGCGACCTACTCAAGCACGAACAGCTTCGTCGGTTTCTCGGGACAGGCGTATACCTACGGGGCACCCTGGCTCCTGCTCGCGCCCGCCGTCGTCGTCTTCTCGCTCGCGGCCTGGATATGGGTCGCGCCGAGGCTGCGCGCCTTCACAGGGGCGGTCGACTCGGTCACCCTCGCCGACTACGTGGGGTTCCGCTTCGAGAGCCGGGCGGCGCGCGTCCTGGCGGCGGTCATCGTGATCTTCGCCAGCTTCCTGTACATGATCGCGGTCTTCAAGGGCATCGGAAATCTGCTCGAGATCTTCCTCGACATCCCCTACAAGGGCGCCATCGGGTTCGTGTTTCTCGTCGTCGTCCTCTACACGGCCGTCGGCGGGTTCATCTCGGTCGTGAAGACGGATGCGGTGCAGGGGATCGTGATGACCATTGCCGCCATCCTCCTCTTCTGGGGAACGCTGAACAGCGCCGGGGGGCTGGGGGCCATCGACGCGATCCGCGCGGCACCGGACACGTCCGGACTTTTCCGCTGGGACGCGGCCATGCCCTTCCCGGTCCTCATCGGGATCATCGTGGCCGGGACGCTCAAGTTCATCGTCGATCCGAGACAGCTCTCGCGCTTCTATGCGCTCGCCGATCCGACGGCGGTGCGCCGCGGACTCATCGTGTCGACGATCGCGTTCCTGGGCGTGTACACGCTGCTGCTGCCGATCGGGCTCTACGCCCACGCGGTGATCGGCAGCGGGCTCGCGGAGTCGGATCTCGTCGTGCCGACGCTGCTCGGGGACGCGGGAATCCTGCCGGCGCTCCCGGCGGCCTTCATCCTCGTGGCCATGCTCGCGGCGGCGATGTCGTCGCTGGACAGCGTCCTGCTCGTGATGGCCTCGACCTGGGAGCGGGACGTGATCTCGCTCTTCCGGCCGCACGCGGATGAGGGACGGGCCGTGGCGCATACGCGGTTCTGGGTCGCGCTGTTCGCGGTCATCACGGCTTGGCTCGCGCTCAATCCGCCGGGGAGCATCGTCACGCTGACCGCGTTCTCGGGCGGCCTCTACGCGGCCTGCTTCTTCCCGGCCGTGGTGCTCGGCCTGCTCTGGCGGCGGGGTACGGGCGCGGGAGCCGTGGCTTCGCTTCTGATCGGGTTCACGGTGCTGCTGTTCTGGGACTGGGTCCCGTTCTCCGAGGTCGTGCACGAGGTGTTCCCCGCGATGGCGCTCTCGCTCGCCGCCTACGTGGCCTGTGGCCTCGCGGCCCCTCCGCTGGCCGCGGCAAGGCGGCTCGACATCAAGCTCTAGCTGGTAGCCGGCTCGTAGCAGGCCTCCGGGCTATTCTCCGCCCGCCGCCGCGAGGTCCAGGGCGAGACGGCAGCACAGCGATCCGCAGTCGGCTCCGGGGCGGAGTTCGGCCGGCGGCTTCCAGCCCCACTCGGAGTACTGGGTGACGCCGGGGACGGACTGCGGTACGCGGGGCTCGCCCGCCACGATCCGGGCCGCGTGCAGGCGCATCTCGAGTCGATAGCCCGGCCGGTCGACGTGGCCCTCGCTCAGGCAGCCGAGGTCCTCGGTCTCCACGCCGAGTTTCTCGCTGCCGATGCGGCGAACGAGAGCCTCGTCCACCTCGCCTTCGGCATGCGAGCCGGCGGGGAGGCCCCACACGCCGGGCAGATCGGGATCGTCGTCGGGGCGGCGCACGAGCAGCCAGCGGGGCGCCCCGCCGGCCGATCCCGGCTCCTCGATCACCAGGGCCAGCGCGGGACGCGAGGGGCGGGCCCCGGGGCCGCGGTCGCCCGTCATCGTGCGGCCAGCGCCTCCAGCCGTTCCCGGGCGTCGTCGAAGCGATCGAGGAGATTGGGGATGTCCGTACCGCCGTAACCCGCGGTCAACCTCAGGCGCGCCACGCCCAGAATCGCGAGGAGTTCGGCGGCCGCCGCTCGGCGGGCGGCGGGGTCGGAACTGCCGACGCTCCCGATCCATACGGGCGCCGTGTGCGCGAACGGGTAGTTCGCCATCATCGGCCAGCGGGCCGGGCCGCCGACGGCGCGCGCGGCGATCCATCCCCCATCCGGAAGCGTCAGGTCGCCCTCGAAGCGGCGCGAGCCGGGGCCGTCGAGGCCCCCTCCGCTCCACGCCACCTCGCCGTTCACCAGCACCTCGACCCGATCCACTTCCGTGGCGGTCGCGACGTCGAGGGACCACGAGACGTCTCCGGCGGACACGATGTGGCCGGGACCCGCCCCGCCGACGCTGAACTCGAGGAACGGTCCGTTGGTCACGAAGGTTCGGCCGCTTCGCAGCGCGTCCACATAGGTCGACCAGTTCTCGACGGTCCCCGTCTGCGCGTACACGCGCGAGGTGCCGATGGCCATCGTCCGGTAGAAGTTGTTCATCACATCGGTCCCGGCCGAGGGCACGATCGGGATGCCGGCGTTCAACAGCAGGTGCCAGATCTGGGAGGTGAGGACCTCGTCGCTCCACAGGCAGACGATCTCGAGCGCGTCCAGATCGCCCAGCACGGCGTCGGGGATGAGTTCGACGGGCACGACGCCGTAGAGGTCGGCGATCGATGCTTCGGCCCACGGCGTCGCGCGCGGCATGCCGCGGGTACTCACGGGGTGCACGTAGTACTGGAAGCCTCCCTGAGCCCGGGCATGGCGCAGCGGCTCGGCGTTCGCGCGGTCGTCCGATCCGTAGACCTGGTAGCCGGGTCCCCACACCCAGGGCCAGAACAGGTCGTCGATCTCGATCAGGCCCAGGTGCCCCAGGAAGTGGGACCGGACCTCCTGCCCGAAGCGGATGAAGGGCGGGCCACCGGAGTGCCGCCACGTCCACAGATCCTGGTCCTCGAACCGGTTGTGGAGGTTCGCCAGGAGCGGCGTGGCGAAGTCCAGCGCCTCGCCCCGCATCATCGGCATCAGGTCATCCGGCGAGAGGTCGTACGGACCACCGTAGTTGAGGTGGAAATGATGTTCGCCCGAACTCCAGCCGCCGGCCCGCGCGTCCCAAACGGAAGACAGCACGACTTCAACCTCCGCGGCGCCGGACGCGGCACCCACCTGTACCGTCGCCGATGATTCGGGTGTCGCGAGTCCCTGAACGGCCGAGACCGTGACCTCGCCGACCGGAACCGTGAGTTCGATCACGCCCGGCGAATAGAAGAAGACCCGGCCGCTCTGCCCGTCGAACCGCGACGCGGGACCGTCCGGGACGAGCGGGTGCCCCGCCCCGTCCACGACCGCGAGCCGGGCCGCCACCGGAGCGCCGCCTTCCTCGGTCACGGTCCGTATCCGAAGGCTTGCCGTCGCGGCTCCCCATTCCCAGGCCGTCACGTCCACGGCCTCGATGGGACCGCCTGCGGCTCGCACGCGCTTGAGGTTGAACCGTTCCCGGTCATCTGCTTCGGCGAAGTAGATCCACTCGCCGCCGGGATCCCAGGCGGGCGTCAGCGGCAGGCCGCCGGAGGCCAGGAGGATGGACGGCCCGGGGTCGGCCACGTTGAGGAGCCGGAGGTCCCACCCCTCCTGCGTCGGCCAGTTGACCGCCACGGTGGACCCGTCGGGACTCAGGGCGGGCCGCGCCATGGACGCGATGCTCCCCTCGATGAGCGTCCGCGGCTCCGGCGAATCGTCGGAGCGCACGACGACACGATCGCGGCCGCCGCCCTTCCACAGGTAGACGAGCGCGCGTTCGCCGGGTTGGGGCTTCAGTTCGATCCCGGGCGCGTCCGTCACCGGCCGCCGCACGCCGGTGTCGACGTCGACCGCCCACAGGTCCAGGGCTCCGGCCTCCGATTCGGCAGATGAGTAGAAGATCTTCGTCCCGTCAGCGGAAAACGCCGGGTCGAGTTCGAGGCCGGGGCTGTCGACGCGGCCGAGTTCCGCGCCGCTGCCCGCGGCAACCCAGACGATCTCCGTGTCTTCGGTATCGTCGCGCACGAACGCGACCAGCTGCCCGTCGGGAGACCAGGCGGGCCGCGCGTCGATCCCCCCGCCGCGGGTCAGCCGCCGCGCCACGCCGCTCGACAGATCCATGACCCAGATCCAGCCGTGCGAGGCGAACGCCACCCGCTCGCCGTCCGGCGACGGAGCCGGATCGATGGGGCCCGCCGTGAGCGTGGGCAGCTCGTAGCCCTCGAGGTACACGTGGTGGCCGTACCCCGCGACCTTCGGGTATCGATTCGTCCACTGTCCGGCTCCGTCCGCGGGGGCCGACGCGAGGACGAGGACGATCGCGCCGAGCACCACGCAAACCGGCGCCCGGCGGCGTGAAATCCGTGACGTGGGAACCGGACGTGCCCGCATGCGTGCGTAGCTCACCGGCGCCAGGCCGACGCGCCGGGGAGCCCGCTGCTCACCAGCACTTCGAGCCCCGGCTCCGGAGCGAGATCCTCCGCCGCGCTCTGGGCCAGCGGGCCGGAAGGCAGGTCGCGGAAGATGGCGCGGACCTGCCCCGTGCCCGGATCCCGCAGGATCGCCATCGGCGGCTCGCTCCCCTCGGCGATCTCGACGCTGCCGCCCGGCCCGTGGAGGGAGAGACTCGCCAACACCGTCTCCCATGCCGGCTCCACGGGAAGCGCGAACGTGAATCCGGACTCCCCGTCCCCGTCCCAGATCACTCCCATGTCGAAGCTGAGCGAGAACAGTTCGCTGCCGTCGGCGCGCCTTCCGGTCAGCGTGTACGGCCCGGGGGCGTGCGGCAGTTCGGGACGCGCGTCGACGACAAAGGCGGGATCGAGGTGGAGGGCACCGTCCGCGTCGGCCCCACCGGATACGAGCAGCGTCCGGCTGGCGGCCGGGGCCTCCCATACCTCGAGGGTATCCTGTAGCCGGTAGCGCAGCATGTTCGTGAAATAGTAGTCGCTGACCCACGTCGGATCGCAATACGTCATGAAGTCCCGCACGTTGGTCGTCGGGTCCACCAGCGACCCGCCGTCCCGCGAGTCCCAGCCCCAGATGCCGATCCCCCCGCCTTCGTAGGGGTAGCTCACATCGGGGCCGCCTTCGTTCCCCGAACACAGCACGTGGAACAGGCTCAGGTTATGTCCGAGTTCGTGCGCGAACGTCTCCGCGCTCAAAACCGAGATTGCGACCTTTCCGGAGTACGGGATCTCATCCGAGAAGAACGGGAAGGTCGCACGGCCCGCGATGTTACCCCCGATCTCCGGGATCATACCCACCCAGTGTCCCACCCCATCCTCCATGACCCGGATCCTTCCGACATCGGCTATGAGGTCGCCGGAGACGTTCGAATCGACCGTCACGCTCGCATGCCGTGTGATCTCGATGTCCGCCACCGGGAGATACGTCCTCGTCTGCCAGAAGAATTCGTCTTCCGGGTCGGCGGTACTCACGAACGTCTGGGCTTCGCGGTCGTTGTCCCCGGTCCAGACCATGGGGAGCAGGGTCAGAAGCAGCGGGGGCACGGCCCTCACATCGACCATCATCCGTCCGCTCTCGGGGATGCGCTTCGACACGCCGAGATTCGGATCGAGCGTCCCATCCGGGTCGATCTCCACGACCATCTCCAGTCCGGGCTGGATCACGTCGGCGGCGATGACGGCGTGGGGCGAAAGATCGAGTTCGCCTTCCTGTACCTCCGTTGGTATCGCGGAAGAACCCGCCGGGATTTCCTCGACGTGCACCTCCGCGCCGTCCGCGAAGAAGGTGGCCCGCACCGGCGGGAGCATGGCACCCGTTTCCTGTTCGGACGCCACGAACACGCGCAGGAGCGCCTCCCTGCCGGCGACGAGCGGCACGGGGAACTCGCGCGACTGCGCCGCCTGAATGAGGTAGGCCTCGGCGTGGGCCTCCCCGCCGCACAACTGGATCCGGGTCTTGAAATACACCGACTCCATCCAGTTTCTGAAGGCGGGTGTCTGAGGCATGCACAGTCCGGTGTCCTCCGCGATCAACTCCCAGAGTTCCTCGAGCTGGGTCAAGCCTTCCGGCAGGGGGCCCGACAGATCGGCATTGCCCTGGACCCATATCCGAAAGAGTTCGCTGGCATCGCCCAACTCCGGCGGCAGCGGGCCGGACAGTTGGTTGTTGTCGATCACGAGAACGGCGAGACTGTCGATCTGTCCCAGTTCCGCTGGAATCGGGCCCTCGATCCTGTTGTCGGAGACAAGGAGGACCCGCAGGCTGTCGAGTTGGCCAAGCCAGGAAGGAAGGGGGTCCGACAACTCGTTCTCGTAGAGGATGATCTCTCGGAGCCTTCCGAGCGCTGCCAGACTCTCGGGCAGTCCCCCCTCGATCTTCGTCTCAGAGATACGGAGGGTCTCCAGTTCGGTCAGGTGGCCGAACTCCTCCGGAATCGCACCTTCGAACCGGGCCTCGTACAGGTGGAGTATCCGGAGGCTATCGAGGTTGCCCAGTTCGGGTGGGATGGGACCGGACAGCTGGTTTTCCCCTCCGCCGAGCCACAGCACCCTCAGGTTCTCCAGGTTTCCGATTTCGGGCGGGATCTCACCCTGGAACCCGTTCCCGTCGATGTCCATCCGCCGCAGTTCGGTGAGGAGGCCGATCTCCGCCGGGATCCCGCCCTCGAGCCGGTTGTAGTCCAGTCGCAGGACCCGCAGGTGCGGAAAATACTGGATCTCGGTCGGGATCTCTCCCGACAGGTTGTTGCGATTCAGGTTGATCGTAGTGACCCGCCCCGTCGAATCGTCGACCGCGATGCCGTACCAGTTCTCCAGCGGGGCGTCGGTTCCCCAGTTGCCCGATTCCGTCCAGCTGTCTCCGCCCATGGCCTCGTACAACTTCATCAGGTCCGACCGTTCCTCGTTGCAGGCGAGGAACTCACCATCGCGCGTCGGAATCGCGTTCAGCCACGCCTGGAATCCCTCGTCCCGCACCGTGCACAGCATCGTGCCGCCGTACTGCAGCGTCTGTATGCCCAACTCCGCAAGAGAAGCCGGGATGGGGCCGGAGAGCGCCGCATTTCCGTGCACACGCAGTTCGGTGAGGAAGGCCAGACTGCCGAAGTCCTCCGGAAGCTGACCCTTCAGGCCGTTCTCGCTCAGGTCGATCGCCGTCACGCGGGACTGATCGTTCGCCGTCACGCCGTACCAGCTTCCGACCGGCTCGTTGGATCCCCAGTTGGTGTTGTCGGTCCAGTCGGAGCCGAACGTACCGTTGTAGATGTCCATGAGGATCGGGCGGTCCAGGCTGTGCACCGCGACCGGAGCGGAATTCGAGACGGGGCCCGATGTGGCGGTGAGACTCGCGTTGCCCTCTTTCAGACCGGTGACGAGCCCGGTGGCATCGACCGTCGCGATGGCCGGATCGCTGCTCGTCCACGTCACGACCGCATCCGAGATCGGCTGCGCCCGGTCGTTCAGGACCCGCGCACGCACGCGAACCGTGTCGCCCGCCACGACCGCGACCTCTTCCGGATCCAGCGTGATTCTCGCCGGCACCGTCGCGGTCGGAGGCGGAGGCGGCGGCCCGGGCGGCGGTCCCGAAGTGTCCCCACCACCACAGGAGAGGATGGCCATACCGAGAAAGCCGAGCGCCGCGTAACGCGACACACGGGAGAGAGAAGAGTCGGATCTTCCGGAGATGGTGCGGGTGCGCTTCGCCATGGGTCTGCCTTGCGTCTTTTTAGGGGAACGCCGACGAGCGGAGAGGGACCGACAAGTCGCTACCGCGCAACGCTCCCGGGTGTGCCTGCAACAGTACCGGTATTCCTCTAACCTAGAGGCGTGCCGCCGGCTTGGCATCCTCCCAGGTGCTGGTCGAAAAAGGCCTGGAGCCGACTGTACGTGTCGATCGAATTGGAGGGGTCCCGGAAGCCGTGTCCCTCGGGGTACGTCTTCGATTCGAATTCCTTGCCGAGTGCCTCGAGCTTCTCGACCGCGAGCTCGAAGTTCTCGAACGGCGCCCTTACGTCGAACTCCCCATGCATGATGAGGACGGGAGCCGTAATGCGGTCCATCCGGTCGAGCGTCTCGCTCTTTGCGTAGACCTCGGGCCGCTCCTCCGGCGTCCCGCCGTGCCCCGTGATCGTGAAGATCTTCCCCAAGCGGTCCGCGTAGGGCAGGGTCAGAGACTCGGAGTAGATGCCGCGCATGGGGACGGCCGCGTCGAACTTGTCGGGCGTGCGCGTGATCGCGGACATGGACTGCATGCCTCCGTAGCTGCCGCCGTAGATGCCCACGCGCCCGTTGACGTACGGCTGGCGGCGCAGCCAGTCCGCCGCGGCGCCCGGATCCTTCGACTGGTCGTTCAGCCAGTCCTCCACCGAAAGGTCCTGGAACTCGCGCCCGAAGCCGGACCCTCCGCGATAGTTGATGGCGAGCACGACGAAGCCCTCGTTCGCGAGGTACTGCTCCACGAGGTTCGTCCCCTGAGTGTAGGAGTTCGTCCCTCCTCCATGCACCTGGACGAGGGCCGGGCAGGCGGGCGGGTCGGAGCCGGCGGAGCGCGCGGCCCGGATCGCCGGCGGCAGGTAGAGGAACCCCTGCATATACAGTCCGTCGAAGGAGCGGAAGGAGATCTCCGCGGGTCGCTGGACGCCTTCGAAGTCGGGCGAGAAGTCCGTCAGGCGGGCGGGGACGCCGCCGTCGAGGTCGAGGAACCAGGCTTCCCTGCCCTCCGTCGCCGCATCGCGCGTGAACGCGGCGCGGCGGCCGTCCGGCGTCGCGTGCAGGGACGACCAGGACCCGCCGACGTTCGTGACCCGCGTGGCGACGCCGCCCGAGGCGGGGACTGACCACAGGTCGAAGGCACCGCGCTGCTGGTACGGGAAGTAGATGCGCTCGCCATCGCCGGACCAGAAGGGGTCGAAGCGCATGATCGCATCGGTCGCGTAGACCTGCATGTCGAGCGGCACTTCCCGGAGGACGCGGGGCGCGGTGCCGGCGAGATCGAGGTCGATCCGGTACAGGTACGCGAGATCCTGATACCAGTACTCGTCCTTGGCCGTCCCCATCAGGACGAGGCTCGATCCGTCCGGCGACCAGACGGGGCTGGATGAGGCCATGAGGGAAGTGGAGACCCGGTGCGCCTCGCCGGACGCCACGGCGACAAGCCACACGTCGTCGTGCCACCAGTCGGCCCGGTTCGAGATGTAGGCGATCCACCGGCCGTCCGGCGACCACATGGGGCTGAAGCGGCTGTCTTCGGCCTCCGCCGCGCCGGCCGTCAGTTGCCGGGGCGGGGCCCCCCCCCCGGCGGGCCCCCGCCCCCCACACCCCGGGGCCGGCCCCCCGGGGGTGTTTGGGGGCGGGTAGCCCGGCCGCGCCCCCCCCCCGGCCCCCCCGCCCCCCGCCCCCCCCC
>NZ_CANPVT010000005.1 GCF_947581735.1 Candidatus Palauibacter soopunensis | reverse complement strand
GGCCCCGCGGTCGATCGATCCGCGCCCGCCCCGCCGGCGCGCCTGCTCCTCCAGCACGACGCTGCGCTTCAGGGCGGCCTGGAGGCCGCCGAACTCTTCGAGGATATGGACCGCGCCCTTGAGGATCGCCCGCTCGATCCGGGCGAGTTCCTCGGCCGCACCGGCTTCGGGATCGCCGGGACCGCCGAGCTGGGACCAGCCGCGCGTCACCCGCCGCGCCCGTTCGAGTTCCCGCGACGTGCGCGCGACGGCCACGACCTCGACCGACCGGGCGAGTCTTCGGAGCGCGCGCCAGAGCCCGCGGTGCGCCTTCCCCCACGAACGGAGAGCCGTCGAGGTGTCGTGGCCGGGATCTGCGTAGACGAACAGGGCGCGGGCCGAGTCGAGCGCGATCGGCAGCTTCACGGGGAAGTAGCGCCTGGTAGTGCGGGCGGCTCCCCGGTACACGCGCACGGGCAGCAGCGAGCGCTCGATGCCGAGCGCCTCGAACGCGGACACCTTCTCCTGTTCCGTGGGGAGCCAGGGCAGGTCGGTGTGCTCGATCACGTAGTCGAGCGAGAGCAGGCGGCGCAGAAGCACCTCGGTCGAGGCGCCGCGGCGGTGGCGGATGTGCTCGGCTCCGAGCGCCCGGTAGACCGGACGGGCGAAGATGCGGCCGACCCGGCCCATGCCGGCAACGCCGGGCTCCGTCTCTTCGCTCGCGACGCGCTCGGCGATCAGCCCGTGGACGCCGCGCCGGACCTGTTCCGGATGCGCGCCCATGAACCGCGCCCACTGGGCGCGGGTGAACACGCCGCTGTGGAGGCACACGAGCGCGATCCACTCGGCCTTCCTGCCCGTCCAGCCGAACACCTCCAGCGCCTTCTCGCGCCCCTTGAGATGCGGGATCATCGCTCGTCCCCCGTCACGAGCGCCCGGTCGGCGCGCATGTAGGTGACGAGGAGCCCCATCGGGTTGTGGACGACCAGCTCGGGCGGGATCGAATCGAGGAACTCAAACCGGAGCGTGAGCGACCAGCGCTCGCGGCGCAGCTCCTGTTCGCCCCTCAGGTGCACGAGGTCGAAGTCCGCCGTCGCGCCGTGCGGCGGCTCGGGCGCGGGGTGGATGCGGAGCACGACCTGCTCGACCTCGGTCTCGGTGTCGGCGGTCCCCGCCGCCACGCTCGCGACCTCCGCGCCGTCCCTCTGGAACGCCGCGTTCGCCAGATCCGTGCTCAGGAACCGGAGGCTCCGGGTCCATTGCTCCTGCGCCGTCGCACGCCGCCGCGAGTGGAAGTCGTGGACGAACCGGTTCAGGAAGTATTTCGTGGTCGGATCGAGCGGATCGGCCTGAGCGGTCGCGGCTTCGTAGGCCAGCGCCTCGGCGCGGCCCACCTCGTCCACACGGACGACGATGGGCTTGGGCGGCTCCGCGCCCGCGATCCGAAGCAGCACGAATACCCCAAGGACGATGCTTGCCGAGAGGAAGATCAGGATCGTCCGGAGCTTCCGGTTCGCCTGCACGGCCTCGCCCCAGATCTCGGCGTACTCGCGGCCCGCGTCCTTGTCTCGTTTCGTCATCGGCTTACTCCTCGGAAGTCAGACGGGGGGCTTGACGGGAGCGGCGGCCTTGCTCGCTCCCTGCATGACGAGGGCGACGAACCCTGACCCGGCGGAGCCGGAGCCGGACACGAGCATCGAGGCGAGTTCGCCGACCTTGAGCCCGGCCATCAGGCCGGAGACGACGAGCGGCATGAGGACGACGGCCCACAGCCACAACTCGAACGGGTCCGCCGTTCCGGTGCCCATGAGGGCATCGGCGTAGGTCGTGATGTAGCCCATGCCGACGCCCATGAAGACCCGAAGCACGGCCCCGGCCACGACGCCGTAGAGCGTGTAGACCATCAGCGTCCGGAACCATCCCCAGAACAGGAACGAGAGCGGCTCGAAGAGCAGGAACGCGATGAACACCGGACCGAGCAGGATCGCGATGGCGATGGCGACCTGCGCCCAGATCACCTGCGCGTAGGTGACGCAGAACAGCGCCAGCAGGCAGACCACGAGCGACGCGCCCATCACGAGCGTGACGAGCGACGAGAAGATCACTGTCGTACCGGCGGTCACGATCGAGAGCAGGTTGCCCGTGGACCACGCCGCGCCCAGGTGCGCGGAGTAGGCCTGCACGAGCGCGGTCATCTCGGTGTAGCCCGCCGAGACCACGTCGGAGAGGAACAGGTTCTGGAGCCAGATCCCGCCTCCGGCCACCATGGCCGGGAACGTGAGCCCGACGCCCGGGATTGGGACGACGTAGTAGTGGAGCAGCGTGCGGGGGATCGCGATCCCGATCACGAGCTTGACGATCTCCCACGGCTGGAACGTGCCGCTGAAAGCGATCTTGAGTCCGGTCCAGGCGACCATCACGGCGGCGAGCCCGCCCCAGAGCTGGAGCCCGAGCGTGTGAACGTCGGGCGCGGCCCCGCCGACGACGGTGTCGAGCACCACGTCCAGGAAGCTCTTGAAGTCCTGAAGCTCGTCGGCGGGGATCTGCGCCGGGACGTTCGGGTCGATGGACTGCGGGGGCAGTTGCA
>NZ_CANPVT010000004.1 GCF_947581735.1 Candidatus Palauibacter soopunensis | reverse complement strand
GCGGCGGCCTCGTCGGCCTGCCGCTTCGCGCGAGCCCAATCGCGGTGTTTCAGCGGATCATCAAACGCCTGAATCACGGTGGGAGATCATGTAAGTCTAATCAGGGCTGCACGATCTGCCACTCCTGCCGTTAGGCGGTCTCGGGACGCGCTTGATCGAAAAGGCCGGAAATACGGGTCGAATTGCGGGAAATCGCAGTGCTTATCGCGGGTCACCGACCACCCCTTGGTGTCGCCTCGTTTGGGTCGCATGGATAACGGTTTCGCCGCTCGAACCCGAACGATTCCCCGTCGATCTTCAGGTCGCGGGCGTTAGCCTTCACGACGTCGACGACATCCTTCGGATAGCCTTGCTCTCCGGTGTGGCCTTCGAGATCGAGGTTCACGCGGAAGTTGGAGCCCGGCGAGCGGGTGAGCTCGACGAGGAGCGCGTCCATGATCCGGGCCACCACGAGTCCGGCTCGGTCCGGCTCGACCGGAATGCTCGCTAAGAGATGTCCTGGCGGCTTCTCGGCAGCCTCCTCCAGCGTTTCGCAGGACCCGGCTTCCTCGCTCCCGGTTGGTCTCGCCCTCGCTCGCCCGTCACCTCCTCAATACCTGTGGGGTCGCCTCTATCGAGGGCCTCCGAGGCCGCTCGGTCAAGTCGTTCGTGTTGGGAGGCGGACGTGTACAGTTCGCCGGAGAGGACGACACACAACTCGTGAAGGGGCGCAGCAGGTTACTTTTCGGCGGCTACGAGCTACCAGAACCTGCAATCGAGAGGGAGATAAGACTTGGGCAATCCTGAAGAACGAGGGACCACTGAGAAGGAGGCCGAGGCCCGCAACGTGCTCGGTCCAAAGGGACCGGAGATCTTGGAGTTCCTGAGTGACGAATTGGCGAAGCGGTTGCCAGACGATGAAGACAAGGACGCCGTTTTGTCAGGACTCGTTCAGGCCGTCGTGACGGAGGAAGTGACACGCCAAACGATCACCAAGCTGCCCATGATTCCTGGTCTGGAGTCCGATGTCGACAAGACCGCTCTCGTCTCGCAATGGAAGTATCTAGCAGAACACTACAGGGGATCGAGTCAGGAACAGGTATTGAGAGAAGGAGCCGAACTGCTTGAGGGCTTAGAGCCTGATGTGGCGACCCAAGTGATTCATGACATCCGTCAACAGCTCGCTGAGGGAATCAACTGGTCCATGGAACGAACCGTAATACAGCCCGCTCTCAAGATTCCGGGCGGGCGGTTAGTTCTTGACGCGTTTCAGGTCAGAGGCCCTCGCGTGGCCCTCTGGAAGCTACGAAGCCGCTTGCTTCGCCTTGGGGCAAAGGGCATCCTGTGGTTTGCAGCGATCTCAGGGATAGGTCACTGGATTCTTTGGGTGCTCTTCGATCAGCCGTACCTGCTACAACACTTTCCCGGCGTGGGCAAGGCGGTGCAATTCATACTGATAAGCTGCACGACTCTTTTGGTATGGGCTTTCACAAGATCCCGAAGCGCACAACATCGGTCGGCCAAGTCAAGGCTGATCAGCACTGCGTTAGCAATCGGTTTCTGGGGACTACTGGCCGGTGCATGGGTTCACTGGGTTTTTTGGGTCTTCTTTCGAATTCCCGATCTTCCGATCGCCTTGGAACCCTTTGTCAAGATGGGGCAAGTTGTGGTTCTCATCGGCGGGCTCGCGGCCGCTTATGCGTTGCTTCGGCAGTCGAACGAGCGCGAGAACGATGGAAAGGGTCAGATGGATCCAATGGCTTAAATTGAAGGGGAACAAGGACCTCAGCGAGAGAGGACGGCGATGGCGAGGGGCAGGATGCTCAGTGAGCGGCAGGAGGAGCTGTCATCGCGGCCGATGCGGGGGTCGGGGCCCTGGAAAAACCCGGGTATTGATCCTCGACGGACAACCCGGAGGCGGGGTGGATGCGTAGTGCATGATCGGCGGAAGCCCGGAAGAGCGGGCAGATGCTCGGCTGGAGCGTGGCTGGATTAGGTTGGCGCGGGAGTGTCAGATTTTCTGTGTAAATGGCCCTCTCACTCATACGGGCACACGGCCCTCGAACACGATCGACAGGTGGTTCAGAGCCGCGGTCCAGTCCTGAACGGGCCGGGTCCAGCGCTGTGAGGCCCTGTCGATCGCGAGGTACAGCACCTTCCTGACCGCCTCCGGGGTCGGGAACGCGCCGCGCTTCCTCGTCACCTTGGTGAGCTGCGCGTTCAGGGCCTCGATCGCGTTCGTCGTGTACATGACCTTGCGGATCTCGGGCGGATAATCGAAGAACGGGGTCAGGTTCGCCCAGTTCGCCCGCCACTTCCGGCTGATCACGGGGAAACGCTCGTCCCAGCGCTCTGAAAAGGCCTCCAGCGCCGTCTCGGCCGCCTCAAGGCTCGGAGCCCGGTAGATGGCCCGCAAGTCCCGGGCGACGGCCTTGCGCTCCTTCCAGGAGACGAACCGGAGCGAGCCGCGCACCAGATGCACGACGCAGAGCTGGACCTGCGTCTTCGGGAACACCGACTCGATCGCCTCGGGAAAGCCCTTGAGTCCGTCGATCGAGGCGATCAGGATGTCCTCGACGCCCCGGTTCCTGAGTTCCGTCAGGACCGAGAGCCAGAACGTCGCCCCCTCCGCCTCGCCCACCCACAGCCCCAGAAGCTCCTTGTTGCCTTCGAGGTTCAGGGCAAGGGCGAGGTAGACCGCGTGGGTCTGCACGTGGCCCCGGGACCGCACCTTCACGTGGATCGCGTCCAGATACACGATCGGGTACACCACATCCAGCGGCCGGCCCTGCCACGCCTTGACGTCGTCCAGCACCGCGTCGGTCACGGACGAGATCAGCGACGGCGAGACCTCGACCTTGTACAGCTCCTTCAGGTGGCCCTGGATCTCCCGCGTCGTCATGCCCCGCGCGTACAGCGCGATCACCTTCTCGTCGAACCCGCCCAACCGACGCTGGCCCTTCCTGACGAACTTCGGATCGAACGTCGAATCGCGGTCCCGCGGCACCTCGATCTCGAACTCCGACGTGTCCGTCTTCACCCGCTTCCGCGTACGGCCGTTGCGCGAGTTGCCGCCGTTGTGGCCCTCCCGCGCGCGCTTCTCGTAGCCGAGGTGGTCGGTGAGCTCGCCCTCCAGCACCCGCTCCATCACACGCTTCGTCAGCGCGTCCAAGAGCCCGCCGCCGCCCATGATCTCCTCCGGGCTGCGGCCCTCCATGAGGCTGTCGAGAAGCTCGTTCACCTCCCGCTCGGTTGCATCCTTCTTCTTCCCGGCCATGGTCTCCTCCTGCTTCCAGAGTCTACTCCATGGCCATTTACACAGAAATCAGCACACTCCCGGTTGGCGCGCATCCATTCGTCGTAGCCGAGCTCGCCTACTCAGTCATCGCCCGCAGCAATCGACGGATGCATGTCTACAACGCATTCGGCGATCATGTCCCCTACCATTGCCGCCTCGTCCGAGTGGCCTGGCGGTAGACCGACCATCTCCGCATGCGACGGGTCAGCATCGAATCCATCAGCCGCATCGAGCGGATCATGAAGGATTCGTAAGGTGTTCAGCTCTTCAGATACTCTGTGCAATACCGTTCCGACATGAAGTTCCGCGAATCGTCCGTTGGGACGGACGCTGAGGCGGAAAAGGCGTCGCACCCCGCTCAACTGTTGAGTCTTCGGCGGCTCAAAAGCTTCCATCCAGTTGACCGACAACCCGCTCTCATCCGGTCGGGACGTGCGCAAGCGAAAGCCCGAGCCGTCAGGAGTGCCATCCTCCAAGACCATACTCGGCTTGACGTAACGGACGACGTGATCGTCTGCGGCCACGTCGGTTCCCTTCATTCGCAAAGCAAGGAATGCAACTCGAAGGCATCTATCTGCCGCCCGATCCCCTCCAAGGAATCGCATCCCGCGACGCGGGAAATCCCGCGATCAGTTTGTCGTCGCCTGAAGATCACATACTGCGCCATATTGCCTCCCAAGAACTGCAAGCCCAAGCGCCCGCCGTGTTCGTCTTTCCATACCGCTCTCAGGTTGCCGTTGTCCATCAGCACCAAATCGCCCCTACGCATGTAAGGTAGCAACCTGACAAACCGTTTGAAATCGCCCTCGGAACCCTCGTTAAGCCCGTAGCCGTCATGCTTCGCCTCATCCCGCAGGTATGCGATCCGAGAGCTGTAGGCATCCAACTTCGAGTCGATGGCACCACGCTGTGCACTTACCTCCGCGAACAGTCGGACGATCACTGGTGAACCGTTGCCGCGTTCGCTCTGGGCCGACTGTCGCATGATGTTGCCGCGTCGCTTCGGAATCCACGTCATTCGCCGCGGATGACTGCTTGGGTCGATCACCATGCACCCATCTCCTCTAACGCCGAAGCGCGTGATGTCCACAGCCTCTGGGAGGCCTTCAAGACCACCCAGATCACCCGCACTTCCCGTTTCCGCCGAGGCATCCTGTACCATCAATCATCCTCCTTGTCGTGCGCCTGCAGCGGAACAAAAACCACCCAACCACCTCCGCCGGCGCTGCCGACGTTTCCTGTCTCGAACCCCGCTCCGCCTCGCCCGCCGTCACCACCGCCTCCAATCCCGATCTCGAACCGGTCGCCAACAGAAAGATCCCCAAGCGAGACGATCAACGTCTCTCCCGGAAACCCGCGCCCACCGTCACCCCCGTTCGATGCGATTCGACCATCTGAAGGTGGCACAATTCCCCCACGACCGCCTTCTCCGCCATCGCCGTGGCGGCAGCCTTTACCGGGCTTGCCTACGACCGGCCTCCCCCCCTCCAGCAACCCACCACCGCCACCACCATCGCCGCCGCCACCGCCGGCTGCCAGATAGATGCTCTGTCCGTGCGTGACGCTCGTCACGCCACCGCCCTCTCCGCCATCGCCTCCATCCGCACCGTAGAGATTCAAACCTTCAAGGCAGAATGCGCCGCCACCCCCACCACCGCCACCGGCGGCACCCCGCACAACCAGCAGACCATACTTCGAAGACCAAGGCCATTCGAAGATCCCTGACTGATCTAGCCGGACAAGTTCTCCTCTCGACATTTAGCATCTCCTTTGACACAGGCTCGTCATCAGATCTCGAAACCGTAGTTGTTTTCGTCGATCTTGAGGTCGCGGGCGTTGGCCTTGACGATGTCGACGACATCCTTCGGATAGCCATTCTCCCCGGCCTTCCCTTCCAGATCGAGGGTCACGCGGACGTTGGAGTCCGGTGAACGGGTGAGCTCGACGAGGAGCGCGTCCATGATCCGGGCGACCACGAATCCGGCCCGGTCCGGCTCGACCGGGATGCTGGCGAAGAACCGGGCTGGCGGCTTCTCGACAGCCTCCTCCTCCGTTTCGCCGGACCCGGGTTCCTCTTTCCCGGTGGTCTCGCCCTCGCCCGCTCCGCTCTCCCCGGGCTCCGGTTCGGGAGACGGGACTGCTTCGCGGCGAACGAGCAGACCGCTCGCGCGCGCCACGCGAACGATGCCCTCCCTAACGCCGTCGTAGGTTCCTGTGTCCTCGTCGAACGCCGCGGCGAATACATAGGGCTCGGCGAGATCCTCGATGAGCTTTTCGAGCGCTCGGTAGAGCGTCGCGTCGTCGCGGATGCGTGGCATGTAGACGTAGGACGCGAACCAGTCGCGGATCGTCGCGATGGGTACCTGCGGCCTGTCGTCGGGCCACACGGGCGAGAGGCTTTGGATGAGGTTCTGCGGTCCCATCTCGGCGATCACGGTGCCGTCTCCCGATACCTTGTCCCAGACAACCTGCGGAATGCCCTTCGCACCGCCCCGGTTGATGAGCCGGGTCGAGCGGACGACGTACCCCCGCTGCGTCCCGTCCGCGCCGTCCTCCGCGCCGGGGGAACCCGGATGGAGCACGTGGACCCACGCTTGGCGGATGCTTCGCAGCAGCGCCTCCCGGCTGCGCTTCGCCTGCGCCTCCGCGTCGCTCGTCTGCGCCCCGGTCAGATTGTCTCGGAGATCGGGGTCTTTCAGAATCGAGTGCCAAGCGCGTTCGCGCTTGGCGTTCTGGCGGGCCGCGTCGATGTTGCTGGCGTCCGGGGCAACGAACACCAAGGCGTTCCGGTAGCTTCGCTGTCCGCTGCCGCGTCGTTCGAGCGCATCGCGGGCGGCCACGACCGCTGGCGATTCGGCACCGGCAGCCGGATCGTGGCAGGCCGAAGGAGGCAGGACGACCAGCGCGGTTGCGCGGCGGTCCTCGATGTCGGTCAGGTTGTCCGGGGCCGCGTGGACGCGATGGAAGCCGGCGCGGTTGCGCTGTTCGTCGCGGAGGACTTCGACGATCCGGGCGTCGGCGGCCCTGTCGCCGACATCGCGTGCGCGGTCGGCGGCGATCTTGTTCAGCGTAGGCTGTGGCGAGTACCAGTAGCTGTCGCCGTCGCGGTAGAGATGGGCGGACCGCCGCGCGAGTTCCTCGAGCGCTTCCCCGAAGATCGCGATCTGATCGCCCGGCTGGGCGCAGGCCAGCCGCAGTTCGCTCCCGGTCAGGCCGCCGCGCCGGACCCCCGCGTGGGGCGCGGTGGCAAAGAACACGGAGCGCGCGGAACGCGTCGCGGCACGAGTCTTCGAGAACCGGGGGCGGCGCGCCTCGATCCTGGCCGTGTGCGCCTGCTCGCCATCGACCTCCGATTGCAGGATCGGGCCGAACGCGCGGTCGAGCGGTTCGAGGAGCGCGGTGCGGACCTTGGCGTCGTGGAAGGGCAGCATCGCGGGCGTGATGAGCGGCGCGGGGCTCTCGCCGCGCCAAAGCGAGTAGACCACGTCGGCCATGATCTTCAGGATGCCGCGCGTGCGCTGGAATTTCTCCAGCACCGACCAGTCGCCGGAGAAGCGCCTCAGGATCTCGGGATGCAGCGGGTAGGCCCGCCGCATCTCCTCGGCGTAGCCCCGTTCGCGGACCTCCGCCGGAAAGTCCGCCGGGTTGTCGCGGTAGAGTTTCCGGAAGGCGCGGATGGTCTTGTCGCGCACCTTCTCCCCGGCCGGATCAAGCGGCTGAAACAACCGGCGTCGGACGATCTCGAACGTCTCGATGCCGCTCGCCGGCATCCACGCGGACTGGACGCGGCCGAAGATCTTCTCAAGGCGGCGAAGCGCGTTGAGGCCCTGTTCGTCGCCGACCTCGGCTCCCGACTCCGGGAGAGAGCCGACTACGACGGCCCCGTCCACCGCTGCGGCGGCCTCCGTCAGCGATTGCATGAACGCGTGGAACGCGTCGTATTCGAGGCCGCGAAGCTGGCGCGCGAACGCCACCACCTCGTCCAGCAGGACAATGCAAGGCGCCGCACCGCGCAGGATCTGGATCATCCGTTCGGAGCCGGGGTTGGTGCGGGCCGCCTCGGAATCCGCGATGCGGTCCACGGCCTCCCAGCCCCCTAGACGCCACGCGAGATAGCCCCAGAGCGTGCGGATCTCGCGCCCGTCCTCGGCGTGCATCGCCTCCGCCGCGCCCTTGTGCGTCCCGACGAAGACGGCGCGGCACACCCGGTCGAGCTTCGCGACGCCCGCAGCCTCGAAGATCGGAGCCATGCCCGCCAGATCCTCGGGCCGGTATCCGTCCTCGGAAGCGCGCGCAAGATGGTGGAGCGCCAGCATGGTGTGCGTCTTGCCGCCGCCGAAATTGGTCTGGAGCCCGATCACGGGATCGCCGCCCTTGCCCGCCAACCGCTCAAGCGTAGAGGTGAGGACGCGGGTGAGCCCCTCGGTGGCGTAGGTGATGCGGAAGAACGCGGCCGGATCCACGTACTCCTCGCTCCCCTCGCCCTGATCGACCAGCGCGAGATTCGCGGCGAACTCGGCGTCGGAGAAGCGGGCGCTGAGCACGTCCGGGTGTGGCTGGCAGACTTCGCGCCAAGGGCGAAGCGGGCCGGGCGGGCGAGGCTCGTCGAGCCCCGGGAGCCGGGGCTCGGCGGCTTGCTCGCTGCCCGCCTCGGCCAACTGCTCGTCGTAGAGCGATCCGATGACCTTGACCTGTGCGCCGCCGCCGACCGCCAGCGCCAACTCGCGCATCGCGTCCAGATAGCGGATCGCCTCGCGGGCCGACATCCGGCCCGCGAAGTGCGCCGCGCTGTTGCGGGCATCCATCGCGAGCGAGACGTAGCTTCTCGCCTTCCTCAGCCGGGCGTCGTCCGAGAAAACCTCCCGCCAGTGGTCGAGCACCGTCTTCAGCTGTGCGTAGACATCCAGTTCGCCGTCCGCCCGGCCTCCCCCCGCGCGGCTCGCGTACTGCCGCCACCGGCCGCCGTACCGCTTCTTCATGTTCCGTTCGACATAGATGCCGAGCGTGACGCGGAGCGCCTCCAGCCCGCGCTCGACACGCCCCTTGGCGGCGAACGCGGGGTTCTCGGGCTTCGTGTGGCTCATCGCACCTTCTCCATTCGGGTAAGCGTCACTCGTCCCATCCGGCCAGTCCTTGCCCGAGGCTGCCCTGGCTATCCGGCGGACGCCGCCCCGACTCCTCCTCGACGCGGATAAGGGCGGCATCCAGCGCGGGCCATTCCTGCGCCAGCGCGTTCCAAACCTGCGCTTCTGCGGCCCGGTTCGTCCGCTCGCAGATGTCGTAGAGGCGGTAGGCCAACATGCGGGCGTTGTCGCCCCGCTCGGCCCCCATCGCCGAGTAGAGCCGCGCCGCCGCGTCCATGCCGCCGTCCGGCGATTCAATCACGCGCGCGAGATGCTGCGCGCACTCCCAGTCGGTCAGGCGCTTGTCGGTTCCCGGGCTCCAGTTGGCCGGCAACTCGTCACGCCGTAGCAGTCGTGCCTTCCCGGCTTGGGCGCTGACCACACCAGCCTTCTGAAGAGTGTCGATCCCGATGTCGTACCCTTGGGCCATGTTGATCGCTTCACCCGACGTGCCCTCTTCCATGCCGAACACCTCGAACCAGTCGATGCAGAAGCGCGTCTCCCGGTCGTAGCCGCTCGCCTCCTCGCCCGAGATCTCGTCCCGAACCTGATTGATGAGCGCGATCGCCGCGCGCACCGTCATCGGGGAGTCGTCCGGCTCCAGCACGTTGGACGCCGCCGTGAATATACCCATCCCGGGACCGATCGACGCCTGAGCCATGTCCACCGGACCCACACCCCCCTCCCGAATCTTCTTGAGCGCGTCGGGGAGCTTAGCCCGTAGGCGGGCTACGAACTCCCTGCGCGTGATGGCCACCGCGTCGTCCGACCGCTTCCGGCAAACCAGCACGACGGACGAGGCGAGCGCGTTGGCACCGAGACCGATAGGGCGATTTGGGAGCTCCGTCCTGACGGGCCACGTGCCGTGGATGACGTAGCCCGCGTCGAACAGTCCTTGGAGGAACGTGGCCCACCCGGCTGAGGTCAGACCCTCTTCGGCGACTTCGGCCTGCTTGAATGCATAGTAGATCGTCACCGGAAAGTCGTCGACGCCCGCAGTGTGCATGTTACGAAGCGCTTGGCCCATGCCCTCCATGAAAAACTGCTCTGCGGCTTCCTTGCCGCCGTGGCGGTAGGGCGTGGCGACGAGTTCCTCGTCCTTGGGCACCTGGACCCGGCGATACAGACCGGGCCAGATGTCGCGGAGCGTCCGACGCTGCCAGATGTAGAAGAAGTCCGATAGGTCGGCATAGCCGATGTTGTCGTAGTAGGGAGGATCGGTCGCCACGACCGCCCTGTACAAGAGGGGCGTGTCTCTAGCTGCATCTTGTTGGATTACGGCCGCCCGCTGTGATACCGTGGGCGAAGAGCCAACGACCTTTCGGATCCAATTGATGCCGGAAATCCAGTTGCCGGTCGAGTCGGAAAAGGGATTTGTCTCTGCGTAATCCCATATCATCGGAATGGCTTGGCGAGCGAACGCATTGCGGATCACCTGCCGTGAGGAGTGCCAGCTGCAATTCGAACTCCAGTAGTCGGCAGCCTTGTCGATGGCTAACCCCAGATACGTCGCCACGGCGTCCGCGTAGGCTTGGGCACCGGTGCCACCGTCGGCGAGTCGAGGCGCTCCGGGGTCCATCCCGGCAGCGAGCGCATCGGCGAGCACCTGCTCCCTCGCCTCCCCGACCAGATCGGAGAACGTCGTCAGCGCCACCAATTGCCGGTCGGTGAAGAGGTCGGCGAACGACGACATCCCGTAGTTCGGAGTCTTGAAGTCCCGCGGGTTGTGGGGTAACTCCTGCTCCGGTAACCAGCTCGTGACCACCGACCGAACGATTTCCTCCATATCCGCCGGGGGATCCAAGTACACCCGCCCTCGTCGGCCTTCGGCCACCAAAGCCATCAGGCAACCCCCTGTTGGCGTGAATCCCGGCAAGAAATCGTCTAAGTTATTACAGGACTGCACGATCTGCGCTTCTTGCCACTAGACCGAATCTGACTCCACCGTTCCAATATAGCGGGAAAACGGCACCAAATGGCGGGAATCGGGAGAGCGTCACGCAATCAGCGTTGGATGGGATTCCCCACACTGGATGATAAGTCCGTGCCGCGTTCGGCGAACATCTTGATGGACGCGAGCAGGCGGGGGTCGAGTTACGGACATGACGGAAAGTGGAGTTTACGCGCCGTTGAGATACGATGCCACGTGATCTCGGATGGGTTGCAGGTCGGGATGGTCGGCCACGCATGCCGTGATCAGGTAGGGGGCCAACTCTTCGTCGATCCCGTACCGTAGGGCGAAGTCGCGGGGGATGTCGTGGTGAGCCGACGTCGAACGCAACCGCTGCAGGGTGGCGGCCAGGGGGCCTGCCTCGAGGCGGGCCGAGCGGGCGAGCTCCTCGTGATACTGGTCGTCCGTGAGCAACGCATCGAGGACCCAGGTCTCCGGTGGTGATTCGCCGGGCAGCCGAAGGCACGAGTCGGTGGAGTCAAGGTCTTGGGCGTTCGACCAGGCTTCGAGTTGATTCTGGGTGACGTCGCCATCGAGCACGCAGATGGCCGGGCCGTCGAGTCCCGCTCGGAGATGGTTCCGGAGCTGCCTGACGACGTCGGCCCCGCTGCCGATCGGTACGATCCTGACGCGAAGGCGATGTTCGCCCGGGAGCGCCTGCCTGACGAGCTTCTCTGCGAATGCGTCCTCGACGTATACGGTCAGTTCGGGTTGTGGCGTTCCGATCATGCTGGACATCGCCTGGCGTGTCGTCGGTCCCGCGCTCACGCGATGGCCGTCGGGCTCGCGTTCCAAGAGCAGACGCCCCTCACGCGGCAGGGCGTCGAGGATGTACTCCGAGTGCGTGGTGCAGACGATCTGTTTTTTCCGCTCGGAGATGAGACGCGTGAGTTCGCGAATCAGGTGTTTCTGGGCTTCTGGATGGAACCCGTGTTCGATCTCCTCGATCAGCAGGAGGCCGCCGACCGGAAGACGCTCGAGGGCGGAGAGTATGGCGATGGCGGAGGCTTCCCCCGAGCCCATATCGAAGCCGGTGTAGGAGGAGGCGGTTTCGCAGTGGGCGAGCGGCATGCCTCCGTTGGTGTGAACTTCTACCGAGTTGTACGACTGGCCGAGAATGGCTGACATGGCCTCGGTGGCGGGCGCGGTGAGCGGTGTGATTTCGGGGGAGGATGCGCCGGAATGACGCCGCCGAAGCGCGCCGAGTTCAGCCGGAGGGAGAATGCGGGAGAGCGAGACGAAGTCGATGGCGCGTTTGGGAAACCGCACGGCACGGGACCGGCCGGGATCCGGGGCGTTGGCCCACCGACTCTTTTCTGTTCTGAACCTGGCAATCTGAAGGTCGTCTCCCCCGAGTGTGTAGTCGAATCGAACCGTGAGGCCGGCGGACGTCGGATCACTGGGGCGACGGAAGAAGAATTCGTCCCAGGCAAAGATCATGCGACGCAAGCGGCGGCGTACGGCGGGGATTGGGCGCGGAGACCTACGCCAACCGTCGGGACGTGCCGCTGAGAGCGCAGCCAAGCCCAGCAACGTGCTCTTGCCGGCCCCGTTCCTGCCGCAGATGGCGGTAATGGGGTAGTCGAAGGGCGCGTGGATCTTCTGGATGCCTCGCAAGGGCGGCGGGCCTTCGAGCGTGATGCCCTTGAGCAGCGGGTGGGGAAAGCTCGCGCTCGGTTCGCGCCAGAAGTCCAAGAGACTCTGCTCGGCGTGACTAGGGCGTCGACCGGGCATCCGCGTCCTCGGCCAAGAGATCGGTTTCGCGTTCCACTTCCTCGGCGGGCGTGTTCGTGGCGGCTGAGCCGCCCTCCGCAACGAACTCGTCGTAGCCTGGGCAGAACGTCTGGAAATCGCATCGGCCGCACTTTCCGCCCGACGCGCCTGAAGTAGGAAAGTCGCGGTTCTGCAGCCGTTCCCTCAACTGGCTCACCGTATCGAAGAGTTTGGCTTCGGCTGCCTCCTGGGCTTCCCGGTCGACCGCGACCTTGATCCATTCGTCGCGGCCGCTCGCCGTGACTTCGTCGGGAAGCGGTTTGGGTGAGAGGATGCGGGCGGTGGCTTTTGCGGACTCCATGCCGAAGGCGTAGCCGACGCCGACGGCGTAGAGTTGGAGCTGTTCCCGTGCCGCCTCCACGGTCGCTTCGTACTCCTCCACTGTGCCAATGCGGCTCGCCTTGAAGTCGACGAGCCCGATGATCTCTCGCTGGGAAGGGGGAGCGGATTCGTCTGCTTCTTCCGGGCGCTCGAGGAGGTCGACGACGCCGGCGATCAGGGCGTCGGATTCTCGGTCGACGAGTTCGAAGGGCTTTTCGGCGGCACGTGCACGGGAGAGGGCGTCGCCGGCGCGTGCGACATATCGAACCAGCGCCCTCTCGGCCGCGTCGCGGAGGATATAGAAGGGCTTGCCCCGCGTGTAACGAAGACGGAACCGTCGGGCGACGAGATCGCGGATGACATCGGCAGTGATGGTCTCGCCGCCGATCGCCCTGTTGTGCACTTCGGCAAGGATGTCGTGAATGCGCTGGCCGTATCCGAACTGTTCGCCGACGCCCGGGCTGAAGTCCATGAGCGCCCGCAACTGATATTCCCTCTCGCAGCGCCGGAATGCGGCCAGGTCGGAGTAGGTGGTCTGAAGCAGGTTGGAATCCGCCGGAGGGGTTGGCTCGATGTGCGCGTGTTCAGGCGGTTCGCTCCCCGGCGGAAAGGCGCAGGGGTGAACGATCTCACGGAAGTACGGGGTGGGTCTGGTGCGGTGCCGGTCCAGCGATGAGATGTGCAGGAACTTGGCGCAGCGGGTCAGCGCGACGTACCAGAGCCGCCGTTCGCCGTCGTCGCCGCCGACGTAGGGGCCGGTGTCGTAGGATCCCGGCGGCAGGAACGTCTCTGGCGGCCGGGTCCGCAAGCTGCTCGGGAACACCCGCGAGGAAATGCGCGGGAGGAAGACCACGGGCCACTCGAGGCCCTTGGCGGCGTGTACCGTCATGATCTTGACGGAGTTCAGCGCAGCCGGTTCGCTGACGCCGCCTTCGTCTACATGACGCGTGGCCCAGTTGGACAGGAAGAGGACGAGGCTCTTCAACCGGGCGGGTGTGATCCATTGGTGGACGCGCTCGAATTGGGTGAGCAGATTGCTGAAGGCGCCGAGGTTGAACATCGTGCTTTCCGGCCAGGGGTCCTCCTTGGCACCGAGTTCCCGCAGCATTTGCTGGAAGATTTCCTGCGGGTAGATCCTGGCGCCGAGGCCGCGTGACCGCTCGGTTCGGGCGACGGCGCGTTGGTCGAGTTCCGCGCGCTTTTGATCGAGCCAGGAGAGCAGGTGCGTAGAGTTGGCGGACTCGCCGAGGCGCCCGCTGTCGCGGAGCGCGGAAACGGCGCCGCGCACGAATTCGCGGGTCTCGGCAGTGGACAGCAGGCGGATGCCGCCTCCCGACTCGTTCGGTAACGCGAAGTCGGCTCGTGCCAGGAGCGAGAAGGCGGCTTGGACGAGACGGACTTCTTCGTTGTGGAAAAGGCCGCCCGTGCCGGTGACGACGACCGGTATCCCGCGGGCGCGCAGAGCCTCGGCGAAATGCGCGCCCGCGCCGCGAACGCTGCGCAGAAGGATGGCCATGTCGCCGTAGTCGAGGCCGCGCTCGGTCCCGTCGTTCTCTACAAACCGAGTGCCGCGGACGGCTTCGATACGCTCGGCGACCCACCGGGCTTCGGCTTCTTCGGATGGGAACGTCTCCAGAAGTATGTCGCCCGGCTCAGCGAAGCGCTCCTCGAGCGGACCGTCGGGCTCGGCTCTCAGACGTGCCTTGGGCTCCTTGCGTATGCGCCTAGAGACACGTCGGACAGCTTCGTCGGCGATGGAGACTATGGCATGTGTGGACCGGAAGTTGTCCTCGAGGCGCACCACGCGGACGTTCGGATACTCGCGCTCGAAGTCGAGGATGTTGTCGACCTTCGCGCCCCGAAAACCATAGAGGGCCTGGTCGTCGTCTCCGACGACCGTCAGGGTGGGATTGTGCCCGCCGTCGGTGAGCAGGCGGATAAGTTCCTCCTGCCTGTCGTCGACGTCCTGGTACTCGTCCACGAAGAGATGCCGGAGTTCCGCCCGAATCTCCTTCAGGACGTCGGAGTCCGATCGGAGCAAATCGATCGTCGTGTCGATGATGTTGTTGAAGTCGAAGAAGTAGTTCGGATCGCCGTGGGCGATCTCGCGGTAGCGGTCCACCGCGCTCGCGAGGACGGGGTCGCCGATATTGTCGATGTCGATCTCTTGCTGGTGGATCACGTTCAGCGTGGCGAGAAACGTGTTCAGGGTCTCGCCGTACGTGCCGGAACGGGTTCGGGTACGGAGCCGATCGAGACCGATGCCATCGCCGCCTGGGAACCGCACGAAGTTGGCGGCGATGAGAGCCGCCTGACGGGTCTCGTCCATGACCTCGAAAATCCGGCGGCCGGGAACTCGTTTGCGGAGGACCCGCAGGCAGTAGGCGTGAATGGTGCCGACGTACATATCGCCGAGCGCGGGCTCGTCGGGGTTGGCCTCCTCGACGCGCCGCCGGATGCGGTGTTTGAGTTCGGCGGCAGCGTGTTCGGTGAAGGTAAACGCGACGATCGATCCCCGGGGAACGCCGTCCTGAACCATTTGCGCGGCCCGACATGCCAGCGTTTCGGTCTTACCGCTGCCGGCACACGCAAGGATGAGGAGGTTGGAGGGGTCGCCCGAGTCGAAGTTGACGGCCTCGCTCTGGGCATCGGTGAGGTTCTTTATCACGAAACGGCTCGGATGGCGGTACGGAGCGTGGGGGCGAGGGCGTGCATCAGCGCGAACGGAAGTGCGTTGCCTATCTGCGTTGCCACGACGCCGGAGCCGCCGGAGAACGAGTATTTCCGCGGGAAGGTCTGGATGAGGGCGGCTTCCCGCGGCGTGATTGCCCGGTCCTGGTCCGGATGGGCGAACCTGCCGCGCGTGACATCCGTACAGCCGGTAGTGAGCGTGGGCGCGACATCGTCCCAGGCCATGCGGCCGTAGACGTCCGGGTAGGAGTTGGGCCGCTTGTGACAGCGTAGGGCGAGGGACTCGGGAAGGGAACTGCGGCTGCCTCCGTCCCTCGGGATGGCACGTAGGCGCTTCAGGGCGATCGCTTGGTGGCGGCGGGCTGCGTGCAACGGGTCGGCAGGGTCGCGTTCGCCGGCGGCGAGTTCGGGGAGGCGCGCGATGGCGTCGCGGACGGTGCGGCGCCTCCCGACGGGGGTCAACGCGTCCGGCAGCGTAGGCGGTTGGGGACCGCGGGACGCCATCAGGACACAGCGGACACGGCGCTGGGGGACCGCGTAGTCGGCGGCGTCGACGCGTAGGGGTTTGGTGAAGGCGTACTCGGTCCCGCAGGTTTCCTCGAAAGCGTCGAGAAGGTGACCGTGACGCTCGGCCGCTAGTCCGGGAACGTTCTCGACGAAGACGACTTTGGGGCGCAATGCCGCAACGAAGCGAGCGGCCTCAACGAGCAGGTCCGAGCGCCGATCGCCGTGCCGGTGACGATTCTGACTGCTGAACGGCTGGCAGGGAGCGCAGATGACGACAAGGTCGAGATCTGCTCCGCGCAGGCACTCGCGCTCTAGCAGGGCCGGGTCGAGCTCGCGGATGTCCTGCTCGAACATGCGCACGGTTGGGTGGTTTAGCCGGTAAGTGGCGCAGGCTGCCGGATCGTTGTCCACTGCGGCGAGCACTCGGAAATGGGCAGCCTTCAGAGCCGCGGTCGCCGAGCCCGCGCCCGAGAAGAGATCGATTGCCGTGGGCCAGGGCTTACCGGACATCTTTGTACGCTGTATTCAGATACACGAAGCCGCCCAGAGTCCCGCTGTTCGGTGCAGATCCGAAACGTGAAGGATCGTGGGGCACAAGACTAGACCTTGACGGTACCGACGCCGACCGAGGCCGCTTGGTTGACTGGAGCGATAGGTGGAGACCGCTAACGCCGGATTCACTCTTTCCTCGTGTGTGGGCTTCTGAAGTCTAACCGGGACTGCGGGATCTGCCACTCCTGCCGTTGGGGTTGGACACCGCCGGGCCGTTACCTCAAGAGCGGGAAAACCGGAGCCAATCGGCAGGACTCTCAAGCGTGGTCGAACACCTTCGGCGGGGCGGTTTATCGAGTCGGCATCCCAGGAGGGCGTTTGCCGGTAAGGTTGACTCGGCGGGCGCGAATCGTCCGGTCTATCCGAGAAACGTCTCGATTCGCTCAGCCAAATCGTCCAGATCCTTGGTCTCGCACTCCCAGACAACCAATACGCGCCAACCCATGTCTCGCAGGGTGGCTTGAACCAACCGGTCACGCCGGGCGTTGCCATTGAGTTTGTTCCTCCAGTACTCGCGTCGCTCCGGCGATTTCGGGAGCCGATTCTTCGCGCAGCTGTCATGCCGATGCCAGAAGCACCCATGCACAAAAATCACCTTGCGGCGAGGTCGAAACACGAGATCAGGCCGGCCCGGCAGATCAGTACTGTGCAGCCGGTAGCGGTAGCCCATTCCGTGAACGAGTCGACGCACCCGAATCTCGAGTTTCGTATCCTTCGAGCGGACTCGACTCATCCGCTCGCTGCGCTCGGGGCCAGTAAGGATGTCGCGACTGGCTCGCTTCATGCGTTGGATGCTACGCTAGGCTCGCCCACGAACGCCCACAGCCCTCCCATCGACGATTGATCGCCGAAGGCCGTCCCCTCGCGGATATCCCGCAAGTGATCTACTATCGCTTGAAAGCCCGCTGGCGGGATGCTCTCGCCGATGATGTCTCTGATCGTACCGTCCCTCACCGTCCTCCCGTCCGCCCGCCCCCATTCGTAGTCATACCGGTCAAGGGAATGCACCCGGAACGCCTCGTGGAGCGAGAGGCAGCGGTTTTGGTCGGGGTGCAGCTTGTTGTCGCTGCACGCATACGACAGGTTTCGCGTCAGCGTACTCGCGGGTTTGTCGTACGCCATCCTCTTGTAGGCGGACGTGTAGCCCCGCATCAACTGACGCTGCCCGTCTCGCTCAACGCTCGGACGTGGCAGCAATCCTCCACAGCGCTCGCAATGGAGCGGCGTGGATCGGGACGCCCGATTGATGCCGTTCCGGTCACGCCGGGCCAGATGCGTGGGGTTCCCGGTGAATCCGCACTCGACACATTGGTTGTCGAAAGCGCTTCGTTCCGGCGGCGTGTTCGATACCCACCAGTACTTCATCTCGTCCAGCAGCGGAACGCGATGAAAGGGAACGTCGGACACGGCCGACTCGGCACACCGCGCGTCGAGCGGCGGCACGTCCGCTATCGCGTCTCGGACGGTTACCCAAGGGTGGGTGCCCGGTAGCGCACCTTCGGTGTGCGTCTTTCGCGGCATGAACGACCGCTGAGCAGACCACCAGTCCTTCAAACGGTCGTTCCGAGAAAACACCGTTATGAGTCGCTGTCGTCGTTGGGGCACGCCGTAGTTCGCGAATTCCACGACCTCCCCACCGCCCATGTACCCTGGCCCAAGAGCCTCCGAAACGAAGTCTAGGATTCCACGCGGTTCGCCGTCTTCGTCCAGGATCACGGTGTCCTTCATCTCCGGGACGTTCTCTAGCAGCACGATTTCCGGCCGGAGTCGACGCGCCAATTCCATGGTGGGGACGATGAGACGGTTCCGCTCGTCGAACTTTGGCTTGCGGCCCGCGCGAATCGCGGAAAGCAGCTTTCCGCGCCCGTTCTTCGACATCCCTTGGCACGGGGGCGTAGCGTAGAGGAGGGTCAGACCGTGCGGACCCATTCGGCGACGCGTGTGTCGCTCCACCTCGTCAACGGCGTCCCATATGTCAGCCGTGATGGAGTGGGCGTCGGGGAAGTTGAATGAGAAGACCGCGTGTCTGTCTGCACGGATCTCGTTCGACACCAGGATGTTGAACCCGGCCCGGCGCAAGGCGAGATCGCCGATGCCACCGGACGAAAAAAGGCTGATCGCCGTCGCGTCGGCTGTGGTCATGTCCTCCATCCTTGTCCCCCACCCTCGGCCAGCTTGATCCGCTTTCTGCTCTCCCGCCGGTGCAGCCATCGCTAGCAGACGGCGGTTCGGGTTCCGCCAACAGCCGTCCGCCCCGGCCCGCCGGTCCTAGTCGCCAAGGCCACGCGGCACCTCCGAAGGATAGCGAATTCCCCAGCCGCTCGCAAAGGTGTCCGTAGACTATAGTCCGTGGATGTCAGGGCGGCAGCCGAATACGATAAGCGCTTAAATGCACGCCTCAAGCATCTTCCCGGATGCCCTTCGCCACTACCGTGATCGGACCGGTCTCAGCCAAGAACGACTAGCGGCTGCTGCGGGGCTTGATCGTACCTACGTCAGCCAACTGGAACGGGGCCTCAAGAGTCCGACCCTGGGTACTCTTGAGAAGTTGGCTGACTGCCTCGACGTACGAGTGCAAGACCTGCTTCGTGGGCCATCGCAGACGGGGCTCCGGTTCCCCGCCGATTATGTCGTGAGCGACTCGGAGCGCGTCGGCCTTGCCCGAGGAGGGGGCGCGTTCGTCCCGTTCCCGATCTCCGTCCTGAGAGGTTCGATCGACCTGGCGCACGGATTCATCGACGATATGTACGCCGCCGACCTCGACATCGCACGAGTGCTGGGACTCCGTAACTTGAGCGCCTTCGTGGGTGAACTGGTGGCAACAGGTATCGCTCGGTCGAGCGACGGTCTGTTCCGATTGAACCCGCACCAGGACGGCTACCCTGATCTTCTTCTGATGGACGGACGGGGGCGTCGGGAGCTTGAGCGGCTTCGAGACCGGATGAACGAAAAGGGACCATTCAGCCCGTTTGCATCCGGCGGAATCGAGGTGAAGGCGACGTGCGGTAGCGTACCAAGCCCTAAGGTATGCCGCGCCAGAGGTATACAGCGTCCAGAGCTTGGCGACCCGCGAATCGCCTGCATGACCGGGTACGAATGGAAAGCACACCATCGCGAGACAAACAATCTGGTCGGTGTCCTCTGGGACTTCGTCGAACAGCGCCCCCGGATCGCCGCCATGTTCTATTCCAGCGCTCTCACGGAGTCCGACTGGGGTGCGATCGTCGCACCGAAGCCCGGCGGCGGGAGAACAACCAGCGTATCCATCATGAACCGGGCGGGCATTCGCAAGATGTACGCGGGCTGGCTCTGTGTCTTGGCAGACGGTGGCTATCGAGAGTTCCTGAACAGGCGCAACAGGGACTCCCTTATGCCCGAATCCGGCGATTCACCGTGATGTGAAGGCAAGGCTCCGGTGCCTTTGTTGGGTGTGTTCGACCTTTGCGGCCCGGAGCTAGTCCAAATGGTCGGCCCGAGCCTGCGCCGTCGCGATCCGCTTCGGGATCCCCCAGTTCCTCGTCGAGGCTGTGCAGGAGACCCGATTCTCACCCGACCTGTACCCATCGCAGGTCGGCGATCATCTATTCTGGGTGATCCCGGAGCCCGTAGATGCATCGAAAGCCGCCCGGATCGGGCCGTTCCGACCGATCCGCTTGGCGATGGCCGTGGAGGCAGGGCTCACCGTTCGAACCCACCCCCGCCACGCTCAGGGCCTCTGGGCCGGGGTGGTCGCGGTACAACAATGCGGGTGATGGTCCGGTCGCGCTCCCTTGTCTCATAGCGCTCCCTCATCCTTTCCCGCACCGCCCATGCGCTCCGCTCCGCGTCCACCAGCCTACTTCGATAGAACTTGCGCCAACCGCGCTCGATCTCCTGGGCTCTCTCGCCGTGTGCCTTGCCCAACTCAGCCCGCTCGCCCTTGTGGTAGCGGTCGAGGTCCTCGCGCCAGCCCTTGACCAGGTCCTCCCGGCCCCTGATCGCCCCGGTCAGTTCCCTGAGCGAGCGATCGAGCCGCCAGATCCGGAGCCGCCCCAGCACGGTGCGGCTCTCCCGGTCTAGCCGCTGCCGCATCTCCTCCTGCCGCTTGTGCAGCTCGGCCCACTCCTTCCGCGCACGGGTCTCGAGGTGCCGGAAGCTCGATTCGCGCCCGTCCGCGACCGCCTCCCAAGCCTCCGCCTCGCCATGCCGCCATGCCTCCATGTTGATTTGATCCTCGCGGCGCGGTTTCCTCGTCCGCCGCGCCCGCCCAGGCTGCATGCCCTCGCGCCGGATGCGCGCCCAGTGTCGGGGCCGCTCCCCTGCGGGGCGAAGCAGTTGCTGGCCCGCCCGCCGCCGCTCGTTGTTCTCGACCCGCCTCTCGCACCGAATCCGGCCCTGTTCGCGCTCGTAGCCCTCGGCCCAGCGCGACAGCCGGAGCTTGCTGTTGCCCAGTGTCGCCGCCTTCCCGGTCTCCGGATCGACACGGTTGGCGATCACGTGGACATGCGGGTGCCGCGTGTCCTCGTGCGCGACGATCAGCGCCTCGTGGCCGTCCAGCCCCAGCGCCTCCAGACTCCCGTCCACTGCCCGGCTCATCTCCCCCTTGTCGGGCGTCTCGTCCTGCGCCCAGCTGAGCGAGTAGTGCAGGACGGGCTTCGCCAGCTTCCGGCCTCCCCGCGATCCGCCAGCCAGCCGCTTGAGGTCGGGGGCCGCCTTCGCGGTTGCGGCCATCAGCCGAGCCGCCCGCTCCGGCCGAAACGTCGCGAGGTTCCGGGTGTCCGCCCACCCGACCCGCTCCGAGGTGCGCGGACGGCGGTCGTCCGGCTCCGGCGCGTCGTGCAGACAGTACGCCGCGACTCCGGCGAACGAGCGCCCTAATCCGTTGATCTTCGGGATCATCGGTCCAGCGCCTCGCCGCTCAGGAGACCGGCCGCGAGCTCGCCCACCCGCTCGACCGCCTCCAGCGTCCCGGAAGGAGCGGAAGCCCCGGAGTTGAGGGCGCGGGCGATCTGGTTCAGGTTTACGCCGATCCGGTGGAGCTCGACGCGCTCCGCCGCGCCGAGGCGGAGAACGGCCGCCTCGCGGACCGGCTGCCCCAGCGCCCTGCGGCGCATGTAGCCGCCCATCGTCATGCGGGCCGCTCCGGCCCGCTCGGCGATCTCCGCGGCCTCCGCGGGGGTGACGCGCACGCCGATCGTGCGGCTCCGGCGCTCGGCCTCGGGCTTCCGGGGACGGGCCATGTCGGGCGGCCTCCTTTGACGGCGCGCGAGAGTGTCGTTCGGGGGTCCGGGGGCACCCCCTGGCCAGAGGTTTTCGTGAAGCGAAAACACATCTGGCTCCTCCATCAACCGCAGAAACCAACGCCCCCGTGGCGCGCCCGCGCCAATGCCGGGCCGGGGCGCCAACTCTGGACGACGCGACCCGTCGTCGCGAGGTTTCAAACGCGCAGATCGTGCAGTCCATCGAATCGGAGGAATCGAACGATGGCACGCACGAGAAGAAGCCGCCGGAGCTACGGCGCCGGCGAGTGGGGCCGGAACAGGGTGCGGGTGTTTCCCGACCCGAAAACCGGCCTGTTCCAAGTGGAGTGGCGCGAGAACGGGCGCAGGCTCACCCGGTCGCTCGGACACCGCGACTGGGCAAGGGCGAAACGGCAGGCGGACGAGTTGGCTGCCGGGTTCGTCGGCCCGGATCTGAACGGCAAGGCGGGAGCCGAGCCCGAGCCGCTCACCCTGAAGACGCTTTTTGACATCTACGGTGAAGAGGTGACGCCCACCAAGGCGGAGGCATCTCAAAAGTACGATCGGGCTACGATGTCGATGTTCCTCAAGCTCTTCGGAGGCAACCGCAGGCCCGGCACTCTCTCCCAGAGGGATTGGGATCGGTTCATTCGGGCCCGACGTGCGGGCGAAGCCGGACGGAGCGGGAGGCCTGCGGCCAATCGAACGATCCAGCAGGATCTGAAGTTGCTGCTCGCGATCCTCAACTGGGCCGCGAAGTCGAGAGACGAGGAGGGGCGGCTACTCCTCGAGTCGAACCCCCTCACGGGCCTGAAGACGCCCGCCGAGAAAAACCCGACCCAGGTTGTGCTGACGGGAAGGGAATACGAGGCCTTGCTCAAGGCGTCGCTGGCGATGGACTGGCGGTTCCGCGTGGCGCTCCTGATCGCCCACGAAACGGGACACCGCATCGGTGCCATCCGTCAGCTTCGATGGTCGGACATCGATGTCGAAGCCGGGGTTATCCGGTGGCGGGGCGAGCACGAGAAGACAGGCTACGAGCACCGGACGCCGGTGACGGCCGAGGCACTAGCCGCCTTGGAAGAGGCGCGGAGACGGAACCCCGGGATCGGGGACATTCCCCTGCTGCCCGCGCCGAAGGACCCGTCAGCGTGCGTGAGCCGCTCGTTGGTCCGCGACTGGTGGACCAGGGCCGAGGTGCTCGCCGGGCTGGCACCCAAGCGTGGCCGCGGCTGGCACTCCCTGAGGCGGAAGTTCGCGTCGGACCTCATGGACCAGCCCCTCAAGGTGCTCTGCGAACTCGGCGGTTGGAAGACGGCCCAGACGGTTCTTCAGTGTTACCAGCGGGCCGATGAGGACCGGCTCAGAAAGGCGCTTGAGGACCGCCGCAGGGTCTCTTCCTACCCCAATTAGCGGGAATCAAACAGCGGGAATCCGACCCCGAAACCGCGTAAGTTCAATGGGCCCGGGTAGATTTGAACTACCGACCTCACGCTTATCAGGCGTGTGCGCATGCGGCCCGCTTTACCCTCAGCACGAATGTGAGTAAACGGCATCGGCGATCCTGTCAGGAGACACCGCCCGCCACGTCGGGCAACGGTACCGCTCGGCGGCGTGCCCGATCCGACGCACACGGTGAACCGATAACGTCCCGCGCCTTCATGAACCGGTTCTACCCACGCCCGGCGGCCCCCCTTGGAAGACAGCACGAACGAACGTACCAAGGGCACATGCGCTCCCCGCATCATCGGGTCGGGGGAGGCCACGGTGCGTGCCCAGAGCCACGCGATCACCGTCAAGTCCTTGCCGGTGTAGGGCCGGAGATCGTCTCGGTCGTCGGCCATCGCCTCGGTGACGCGGATCGTCGGATAGAGATGGCCGATCCGGGCCTCGGCCTTGTCTCGCATCCACTTACCGTAGCGGCGGATATCCTCCGCCAACCCTGAAGCTCCCCTCCAGCCTCCCGTGCGGTCCACATCGGGATGGACGGGGGCCGCCCCTGAGAACTTGGGAGGGATCTCGCACGTCGCCTTTGATACGAGCACGGCGACGGGGTTCAGGTCCGAGCCATGCGCCCGCAATCCCAGCCGCTGTGCTTCGAGCGGGATGGATCCCCCGCCGCAGAAAGGATCGCAGACCGGCGGCGCGTGCCGGGCGAGGTATTCGAGGACCGCGCGTGCATCGTTCTCATCCGGCGGCGCATCGCCGAGCTCCCGTGCGAGCGAGCGTGCGATCTCGTAGCGTGCCTTCCCGATGATCCGTTCGTCGTGGGTCGCCTTCCAAGGCACCATCTCCTCGATGATCCCGTGAAGCCGTTTGCGCTCGCGGGCCTGGGCTTCCTCCGTGGGAAACTCCTCCGGCCAGCCGGACGGATCGTCGACAAGCTGCGCGAACAGCACCGCGCGGCAGGCCGCGAGCGGCCGCCTCGCCCACCAGAGGTGCAGGGTCGAGGGATGCCCGTGGCGGATCGACTTCTCCCGCGCCGATGCCGCGTTGATCGCCTTCAGCGGCAACGACACCTCGATCAACTTCTTGCGGTGGACGGTCATGGCGATCCGGTCTCGCGGCGGGTCGGGTTCAATGCGTCTCCTGTCGCGCCGCAGTTTCGATGGCCTTGGCGGAGATCTGGCGCGACACCTCGTGGAAGTTCGGCTCGGATCCGAAGATCCGGCCCGGGTCCCTCAAATAGATCGGCGCAGCTGCGGATCCGCCATCCACGAGCACCAAGGCAAGAATGTAGGACTCGGCCGCGTTCAGGGCCGTCACCATTTCGTTTCGGGTGATCGTGACGGCGCGGGCATCCGCGCGGCGGCCCTTCACCTCGATGAAACGGAGCCGCCCGGAGTCCGGATCGCGGCTCTCGATGTCGTATCCGCGATTCTCCTTCGAGATGTCCTTGGGCTCATTCCCGAGACTCCGCTCCCGTGCCATGACCGCCCGCATCGCCTTCTCCTCGACCTCGGCGCGAGCCAACGCATCGGCCGCTTCCCGCTGGCTCGCCGGCCGGAGCATCCGGCCCGGAACGACGAGCGCCGCGCCGCACACCTCGGGTGGGAGCGGCGCGATGTCGCGTTGGCGGGCGATGTCGGCCAGCCGGAGTTCGAGCCTGTCGCGGAGCGCATCCGCCTGCCGCCGCACGTTCTCGGAATTGAGCCTCGGCTTCCGGCCCGCCCGTTCGAGCGTTTCGAGTTCGAGCGCCCGGTGCTGGAGATGCATGATCTCGCGGCGCATGCGCTCCTTCACTGCGGCCTCGATCCTGTCGAGTTGGGCGAGCCGCGCGTCGCGCACCTCGCGCAGATGCCGGGGCACGAGATCCGCGATCGCGTGCGCCCGCGCCCGTTCCTCAAGCGGTTCCCCGAGCCAGGGCGCGTCCATGAGTTCCGCGACCTTCGCTGGCTCGTCCCCGTCCGCCCCCCGGCAGTCGAGATACGGGGCCGCTCCCCCATCGGTCGCCCCGCCGTCCGGGTCGAGCCATACGAACTGGAGCCGCTCGGAGACCGCGCGCGGGCTGCCGCGGCGCGTCGCCTGACCGTCGCGGATCCGGTGCCTGAGCGTGACCAGCACGCGCGGCCCGGCATGGCGGTCCGACTCGTCGACCAAGAGCGTCCCCCGCACGAGCAGATCCCGGTAGCGGTCGAGCGTCAGATCGACCAGCGCGTCGAGGAGCGGATGGCCCGGAGCCACGAGCGCTGCCTGCGGGCGGCCCGCGATTCCTTCCTTGGCGAAGCAGATCCGCCGGTACCGGGGCAGAACCGGATCCCCGCGCCCGATCATCCGGTCGCGGTCCCGCAGGATCGCGGGGACCCGGGTAAGCTCGAACCGGCCGCGCTCCCGGGGGCGCATGACCCCGCCCGCGTCGCGGAACGCGGCCTCGAAGAACGAGCGGATGTGGTGCGGCTGAAGCCGCCGCGCCGCAGCCCGATCCATCTCCTCGCGCACGCGCCGGCTCGTCGCCGGATCGAGCCCCTCGCGCGTGAGCTTGCCGCGCTCGACCAGACGGTTGATGTGTTCGGTGTCCACCGCGCCCTCGACGGCGCGGAACAGACGCTCGCGCACGTCGTCCCGCTCGCCGTAGCGGATCGCCTCCATGAACAGATCCTTGAGCGGCCGCGCCTCGAAGAGTTCGCCGAGCACGTCGTAGACCTTGCCGCCCAAGGTTCCGCGCGCCGTCTCCAGCTTCTCAAGGAGGCGCTCGTAGACCGCGCCCTCCCGCGTCTCGGTCGCCACGAGGTTCCAGAGGTGGCAGACCTCGGTCTGCCCGATGCGATGGATCCGGCCGAAGCGCTGCTCAAGTCGGTTCGGGTTCCACGGCAGATCGTAGTTCACCATGAGATGCGCGCCCCGTTGCAGGTTCACGCCCTCGCCCGCCGCGTCGTTCGCAAGCAGGAACCGGACGGCCGGATCGTCGTTGAACGCGGCGATCACCGCGCGCCGCCGGTCGCGCGGCACCCCGCCGTGGATCACCTCCACGCTCTCCGACTCGCCCGTCCGCGCGCGGATGCGGCCGGCGAGGTATTCGAGCGTGTCGCGCGCCTCCGTGAAGATCACAATCTTGCGTTGCACGTCCCGCTCGGGATCGTGCACGAGCGGATCGTCGAGGATGCGGTCGAGTTCGCGCCACTTGGTGTCTTCGCCGGAGCGCCGAAGCGCCCCCGCCATCCGTTCCAGACGCCGGATTTCGACGATCTCGGCCTCAAGTTCCGCGACCGTCTGCGCGGCGGTCGCGCTGTCCACGAGCCGGTCCTCGTGCGCCTCGGCTTCGTCGCCCGGGGCCTCCTCGAAGTCCTCCTCGTCGAACGCCGGGACCGGGTCCGCCGAGATGCGCGCCTCGGGACTGCGGCCAGCCCGCACCAGCCTCTCCTCCTCAAGCCGGTCGCCCAGCCTCGCCATGCGCCGTTTCAGCGACTCGTGGATCGCCGCAGGCGAGGACGCGAGACGGCGCTGTAGGATCTGAAGCGCGAACCCCACGTTGTTGCGCCGCCGCGTGCCGTCCTCGGCGAGCCGGTCCGCCCGGTTCATCTCCTCGCGCACGTAGTGCGTCACCGCCTCGTAGAGTTCCGCCTCGCCCGGCGACAACCCGTAGGAGACGGTGTAGGCCCGGCGCTCCGGAAAGAGCGGCGTGCCGTCGAAGCGGTGGAGTTCCTCCTTGACCAACCGCCGCATCATGTCCGACGGATCGACCTTGTGGACCCCCTCCCGGAAGCGGCCCTCGAATCGGTCCGCGTCCAGAAGGCCCATGAAGAGTTGGAAGTCCTCCTCCTTGCCGTTGTGCGGCGTCGCCGTCATCAGCAGCAAGTGCCGGGTCAACCGCCCCGCCAGCGCCCCCAACTGGAAGCGCTTCGTGTACTTTACCTCCCGGCCGAAGAAGCTCGCCGACATGCGGTGGGCCTCGTCCACAACGATCAGGTCCCACACGGGCGCGGCTTCGAGTTTCGCCTTGAGTTCCTCGTTGCGGGCCAGCATGTCGAGCCGCGCGATCAGGCGCGGATGCTCGGCGAACGGGCTGCCCGTGCGCGACGCCTCGATCCGCGTGCGGGTCAGGATCTCGAACCCGAGATCGAACTTCTCGTGAAGCTCGTCCTGCCACTGCTCGACTAGGTTCCCGGGCGCGATGATGAGGCACCGCTCAAGGCTCCCCCGGATCAGTAGCTCCTTGATGAGGAGCCCCGCCATCACCGTCTTGCCCGCGCCCGGATCGTCGGCCAGCAGGAACCGGAGCGGCTGGCGCTCCAGCATCGCGCCGTACACTGCCGTCAACTGGTGCGGGAGCGGCTCGATGTGCGATGCGTTCACCGCCGCGTAGGGATCGAACAGGTGCGCGAGCCGGATCCGGAGCGCCTCCGAGGCCAGCCGGAATGCGTCGCCGTCGCCGTCGAACGCCCAGCGGCGCCCCGGCGAGACCTCCCCGATCCGGGGCTCGTCCTCCCGGTAGAGGATCCGTTCCCCGAGCCCGTCCGGACCCTTCCACGTCACCTCCACCGCGTCCGGCCCGTAGGATCGCGTGGCGACGACCTCGACCGCGCCGCCGCCCGCGATCCCGGACAGGCGGCTGCCGGGAACGATGCGTTCGAGCTTCAACGGCCGGCGCCGACCGCTTCGCCCGCAGCGCCGGTCAGGGAGACATCCAGCCGCACATGGTCGTACGGCACGCTCGGCACCAGCGTGCCGCGCTCGCCCCGCCGCAGTTCCACCAGCCCGTATTGCGACATCGTCTTCAGCGTCCTCGACAGGTTCGACTTGCTCCGCCCGGCCATCTCCGCAAGCTCCGTGAGCGAACGCGGACGCTCCCGGGCGATCAGCTCCAAGAGGTGCCGGTTATGCTCCGACAGCAACTTCGCGAAGCTGTCGAGCGAGGTGAACCACACCTTCGGCTCGCCTCGTGCGGGCTTGTGCTCGCCCCGGGCGATCGCCAGGGTGCGCGCCTTCATCCGGTCGTAGTCGGCGATGCCGATCGTCAGTGTCCTCATGGAATCGATCCTCTCTTCCGGAGTACCCGGTCCACTTCCTTCCAGAAATCCTCCAGCAGCGCCGCCGCGTCCTCGTACTCGTAGGGCCGGACCGCGCGAAGCCGGTGCCGGTGGTCGTGCTCCGTTCGACGCCGCCCGCCGGGACCGCGCCGCTCCCGCACTGGGTGTGCGTTGTCGAATCCGACCAGCCGCGAACCGTCCGGCGCGTGCAGCGTCAGCGAATAGCGGAGGCCGTGCGGACGCTCCGGCGTCGGCTCCGTCCGCACCGCGACGAACTTCACCCAGTGCCCCGCGTCGTCCACGAACAGCGTGTCGCCGTGAAGCCCCAGCAGCGTGTCCAGCCCCGGATCCCGGTTCGGTCTCGTCATCCACCGATGTTATCATACACTGATAAGTACGGGCAAGGTCAACGAGGGTTCCAAGGTGCCGTCCCGTCCGGTGCGGCGAGCCAGCGCAGAGTCGAGTTTTCCGCCAGGGTCGCAGAGTTGAAACCTATCGCTGTCGAGTCCGTAGAGAGGGATCGCCGCTCCCGTTGTGGGTGGGGTGCTTGGGCCGGTTCGGCATCGCTGTGCTCCACGCGGTCGCCCAAGGCTTCTTCAATGGGCTCCTCGAAGTGCTCGCCTGGGTCCCGGCAGCTCCCGCTTGGGGCCGTACCTGAGCGCGCAAACGACATCGGGGTCCGATGCACACTTCGGGGCTCCGGCGATGCGCACACGACTTCCGGCTCATCCTGTGGCGTGGCAACGTCTTGCGTCTGCGCCGCCCGGTCGCCCGTGGCACAGTGGCGCTCAGGGCGTGGTCGGTAGCGACCCGGCAGTCCGAGGGTCTGCTACGGGTTCGGGGAAAGGCGGGTTTGCGCACCCCCTGCCCCCGACCCTTTTCGGGTCGCTACCGGCCTATCTATAGTAGCCCTAAGTCATTGTTAGAATTAGCTGAACTGCGGGTGGGCAGTTCAAGTTGCCCCCAAGAATGCCCCCAATCGAGACATGGCTCCATCCGGGGCCGTTCAGGCGGTCGTGCGGTCCGGTTGTGCGGGTCGCTCTCGGGGACCGAGTGCGGGTAATCCAGAGGCCACAGGAGGCGAAGAGGACTCCCAGGAGAGGCTACGGAGGTGTTTCGGGGTATCTACGGGCTCTAGGATCGCGCAGGATCGACGAACTCGGGTCTCCGAGGGGTATGGGTAGGGTCGATTTCGGCTTGGTGGGGACTTCGAGCCGTGGACCATCAGCGGCTCGGACCGGCATCGCGGTCCGGCCCGGGCGTCGGCGGCCTTATCACCAGCCGCTGCCGCGCGGTCTCGCGCCGCCAGATGTCTCGCAATACTCGGTCAAGCCTGTCACTTGCTCGTCGAGCCGCTCGATTCGCCGCCTCAAGGTGGCGTTCCCCTCGGTCTGCCGCTCGACTTGCCGCCGCAAGGCTTCGACCCGTTCGGATTGCCG
>NZ_CANPVT010000003.1 GCF_947581735.1 Candidatus Palauibacter soopunensis | reverse complement strand
AGTCGTCGGCAGCGTCAGATGTGTATAAGACACCGCTGCCGCCCCGGGCGCCCCGGGCGCCGCCGCCGCCGCCGCGGGCCCCGGCTCCGCGGCTTCCCTCGGCCGTCCGCCGGTCGACCCCGTCCTTTCCGCCGACGCACGGGCCTGGGTGGAGGAGACGCTCGCCGGCCTCAGCCTGCGGGAGCGGGTCGCGCAGCTCGTGATGGTGTGGATGAGCGGCGGCTACGCGCCGAGCGACGACGAGGAGTTCACGCGGATCGAATCCCTCGTGCGGGACGACGCGATCGGCGGGATCGTGATCTCGCTTGGGACCCCCCTCGGATACGCCGCGCGGCTGAACCGGCTGCAGGCCTCCGCCGACGTGCCCCTGCTCGTCGGTGCGGACTTCGAGTCCGGCGCCGGGTTCCGCGTGAGCGGCGTGTTCGCGCTGCCGAACATGCTCGAAATGCCCGGCGCGACCGTCCTTCCCCCCGCGATGGCCCTCGGCGCGACCGACGACGAGGACTACGCCTACTCCGCGGGCCGGATCACCGGCATCGAGGCCCGGGCCCTCGGCGTCCACATCACCTTTTCGCCCGTGCTCGACGTCAACAACAACCCCGCCAACCCCATCATCAACACGCGCTCCTTCGGGGAGGATCCGCAGCGCGTGGCGGCGCTGGGCGCGGCGTTCATCCGGGGCGCGCGCGACGTCGGCCTCCTCGCCACCGCCAAGCACTTCCCCGGCCACGGAGACACCGGGACGGATTCCCACGTCGCCCTCCCGATCATTCCCGGCGACCGCGCCCGCCTCGACAGCCTCGAACTCGTCCCCTTCCGCCGCGCGATCGCGGAGGGCGTCGACGCGGTGATGACGGCCCACGTCGCGGCCCCCGGCATCCTCGGCGCCGGCGCCCCGCCCGCCACGCTCTCGCCGTACTTCATGACGGACATGCTGCGCGACGACCTGGGCTTCGACGGCGTCCTCTTCACCGACGCGCTCGACATGGCGGCGATCGCGGACGACTACGGGGCCAGCGAAGCGGCGATCCGCTCGCTGGAAGCGGGGAGCGACGTCCTGCTCATGCCGCGCGAGCCGCTGCGGGCCATCGCGGCCGTCGTGGGCGCCGTCCGCTCCGGCCGGCTCGCCGCGGAGCGCATCGACGCCTCCGCCCGGCGCGTGCTGGAGTTGAAAGCGCGGGCCCGCCTGCACGAAGGCGCGGAGGTCGATCCCGACGCGATCCCCCGGCTCGTCGGCACCCAGTGGCACGAGTCCTTCGCCCGCGGGGTCGCCGCGCGCTCCATCACGCTCGTCCGCAACGAGGCCGGCGCCGTGCCCCTCGGTTTGCGCTCCGTGCTGTCCGTGACCTTCGCCGGATCGAACGACCTCGCCGCCGGACGCGTCTTCAACCGCGAACTCGGCCGGGCCGTGCGCGTCCGCCGCGCCCGGATCGGGCTCGACACCCACCCCGCCGTCTACGACTCGCTCCTCCGGCGCGCCCGCTCCGTCGACGCCGTGATCTTCTCCGCCTACGTCCGGCCCGGCGCCGCCAGCGATTCCACCGACCTCCCGGACGAGGTCCGAGGCTTCTTCGACCGCCTCGACGCCGCCGGCCGCGCCTCCGTGCTCGTCTCCTTCGGCAGCCCCTACCTGCTCACGTCGGTGCCGGAGGCGGAGACGTACCTCATCGCGTGGGGCGGGGCGGACGCCTCGCAGGAAGCCGCCGCGCTCGCGCTCCTCGGCGCGCCGATTTCCGGCCGCCTGCCGATCTCGCTCCCGCCCCGCCACGCCCTCGGCGATGGCCTGGTCAGCGGGAGCCCGGAGGCGGAAGCGGGGCCGGCGCCGATCGACGCGCAGGGTCCGCCGCTCGAGGGCGGACGCATGCGGCTGGCGTGGGAGGAGTGGCCCGTCAATGTGGGGATGGATGGAGATTCCCTCGCCCGCGCGGACCGGATCATCGATGCGGCGATCCGGGACGGCGCGGCGCCCGGCGCGGTGCTCGCGGTGGGGCGGGGAGACCGCGTCGTCCGGCTGCGCGGCTACGGAAACCTGGATTGGGCGTCTTCCGCCACGCTGCCGCCGGGGACCACCGCGACCGATTCGAGCCTGTACGATCTTGCATCGCTCACGAAGGTCGTCGCGACGACGACGGGCGTGATGCAGCTCATCGACAGCGGCCGTCTCTCCCTCGACACGCGCATCGGCGAGCACCTGCCGGAGTGGTCGCAGGGGTGGAAGCGCGACGTCACCGTCCGCCACCTGTTGACGCACCAGGGGGGCCTGCCGCCCTTCCTCCCCTTCTGGCGCACCCTCCGTGGAGAAGAGGCGTACCGCGAGGCTTTCGCCGCCCTCGAACCCGATTATGAACCGGGGGAACGGACGGTCTACTCCGACATCGGGTTCATGACGCTGGGGTTCCTGATAGAGGAGATCACGGGACAGCCCCTGGACTACTACCTGAACGAGTCCGTCTTCCGTCCGCTGGGGATGACGGAGACGTGGTTCGATCCGCCCCGCTCGCTGTACCGCCGCACGGCGCCGACCGAGGTGGATACCGTCTACCGGCACCGCCACGTGCACGGGGAGGTGCACGACGAGAACGCCCACGCGCTGGCCGGCGTGGCGGGGCACGCGGGACTCTTCTCGTCGGCCCGGGACCTCTCGAAGTTCGCCGCCTGGATCCTCGCCGCCGCCCGCGGAGGCCGGGATCTCGCCGCAGCCGCGCGCGCCCCGCGCGGGCCGTATACCCGTTCCCTCTCCGCCCGTCTCGACTCGCCGTCGCCGGAGACCGTCGCGCGGTTCACGGCGCGGGCCGCTCCCGCCTCGAGCCGGGCGCTGGGCTGGGACACCCCCTCCGGGCGCTCGTCGGCGGGGGACTACTTCGGTGAAGGCGCGTTCGGTCACACCGGCTTCACCGGCACGAGCTTCTGGGTGGACCCGGAACTGGACCTCTTCGTCGTCCTGCTCACGAACCGCGTGAATCCGACCCGGGACAACCGGAAGCACATCGCGCTGCGGCGCGCCGTGCACGATGCCGTCGCGACCTCGATCCGCGACCAGCCGGTACGCCCCCGCGATCCGGGCGGCGCGGGCGGCCCGGCGCCCGAGGGACGCGACCGCTGACCTCTCTCGACCTCGCGATCCTCGTCGTCTACCTCGGCGGGATCACCGCCTGGGGAGCGTGGCTCGGCAGGGGCGCGCGCGGGGGCGAGGAGTATTTCCTGGGCCGGCGCGACCTGCCTTGGGTCGTCGTCCTCCTGTCCGTCGTGGCGACGGAGACGAGCACGCTCACCTTCCTCTCGATCCCCGGCATCGCGTACGGCGGGTCGCTCGCCTTCGTGCAGATCGCGGCCGGTTACGTGCTCGGACGGATCGCCGTCGCCGCCTGGCTGCTGCCCGCGTATCGCGAGGGGCGGCTGCGGACGGCCTACGAACTGCTGGAGGCCCGGTTCGGGACGGAGACCCGGCAGCTGACCTCCGGCATCTTCATGATCACGCGCCTCCTCGCGGATTCCGTGCGGCTCTTCGCGACGGCCATTCCGCTCACGCTCGTCACGGGGTGGCCGCTCATCGCCTCCGTGCTCGTGATCGGGGCCGTCACCTTCATCTATACCTTCATCGGCGGCATCCGCGCGGTCGTGTGGGTGGACGCCTCGCAGATGGCGCTCTACCTGGCCGGCGGGCTCATCGCGCTCGTCGTCCTCGGCGGCGCCGTGCCCGGCGGGTGGCCCGAGATCCTCGCCCGCGCCGGGGAGGCCGGAAAGCTCACCGTCATCGACCCGTCGCTCGACTTCGGGCGGCCCTACACGCTGTGGGCCGGACTCCTCGGCGGCGCCTTCCTCTCCATGGGTTCGCACGGCGCGGACCAGCTCATCGTCCAGCGCCTTCTCGCCTGCCGCGACCTCGCCGCGAGCCGTCGCGCCCTCGTCGGCAGCGGCTTCGCCGTCCTCCTCCAGTTCACCCTTTTCCTTTTCGTTGGCTTGGGCCTCTGGGCGTGGTACGACGGAGCCGCCTTCGTGCGCGCCGACGAGATCTTCGCCGGGTTCATCGTTGAAGCGCTCCCGGCCGGCGTCCGCGGCCTCCTCATCGCGGGCGTGTTCGCGGCCGCCATGTCTACCCTCTCCAGTTCGATCAACGCACTCTCATCGGCGGCCGCCTACGACTTCTGGGCGGCGTCCCGTCCGGAGGCGGACGAGCGGCGGATCCTGCGCGTGGGGAGGATGTGGGCCGTGGCGTGGACGGCCCTCCTCGTGGCGGCGGCGGTCGGGTTCATCCCCCTGAGCGAGGAGAGCACCGCCGTGGAGGTGTCGCTCGGGATCGCGTCGCTCGTCTACGGCGGGCTGCTGGGGGCGTTCGCGCTCGCCCGCTTCTCGCGCCGGGCCACGAGCCGCTCGGCCCGTCTCGGGATCGTGTTCGGGATCGGGTCCGTCACCGCGATATGGATCGGGGCGCGGGCCGCGGTCGCCTGGCCCTGGTTCGTCCTCATCGGCACGGCGATCACCGTGGCGGTCGGCTTCCTCGCCGGCGCCCGCCGCGGTTCGCCCACGTCGGAGTGAAGTCGTGGGGATGAGGTCGCGCGGATGAAGTCGCGGGGCGTACGCGCGCTGGCGGCGACCGCCGTCGTGTGGGTCGCCGCCTGCGGCGATGGGGAACCGGACATCACGGCGCCCGTCCCCGCGCCGAACCGCGCGCCGGAGGCGGTGGGGACGATCCCCGGGCAGACGCTGCCCGTCGGGGAGGCGGCGACGGTGGACGCGTCGGCCCACTTCCGCGACCCCGACGGCGACGCCCTGTCCTACACGGCGGCATCGTCGAACGCGGGCGTCGTCACCGTTTCGCTGTCCGGCAGCTCCGTCACGGTCACCGCCGCCGCCAGGGGGGTCGCCACGATCACGGTGACCGCGCGCGATCCGCGGGGTCTCACCGCCCAGCAGAGCTTCGAGATCACGGTGCCGAACCAGGCGCCCGCCGTCGGGGACTCGATCCCGGGCCACACGCTGTTCAAGGACGAAACAGCGACGGTCGACGCGTCGGCCCACTTCCGGGACCCGGACGGCGACGCGCTCACATACGCGGCGACCTCGTCCAGTTCCGAGGTTGCGACGGTCGAGGTCTCCGGGGCCACGCTGACGATCCAGGCAATCGCGGCCGGCGTCGCGACGGTCACGGTGACCGCGAGCGATCCGGACGGCGCCGGAGCGGAGCAAAGCTTCGAGGTCACGGTGCCGAACCGCGCGCCGGAAGCCGTCGAAACGCTCCCGCCCCGGACGCTCGCCGTGGGCGAGACGGAATCCGTCGCCGTGTCCCCGTTCTTCCGCGACCCGGACGGAGACTCCCTCACCTACGCGGCGGCCTCGTCGGACACGGAGGTCGCTACCGTCTCCGTGTCGGGCGACTCGGTGGAGGTCACGGCGCTCGAGAAAGGCGTGGCGACGATCACGGTGACGGCCCGCGACGGACACGACCTGACCGCGGAGCAGCGCTTCGAGGTCACGGTGCCGAACCGGGCGCCGGAGGCCGGAGACGCGATTCCGGCCCAGACGCTGTTCGAGGGCGACACGACATCCGTGGACATGGCCGCCCACTTCCGCGACCCGGACGGCGACCCGCTCACCTTCACGGCGACCTCGTCCCGTTCCGATGTCGCGATGGTCACGGTCTCCGGGGAGACGCTGGCGATCCGCGCGGCCGCCGCCGGCGTCGCGCTGGTGACGGTGACCGCGACCGATCCGGAGGAGGCCGCCGTCGCCATATCGTTCTCAGTGACCGTCGTGCCTCCCGCGACCCCATTCGAGATCGAACTCGTGTTCGCCACGTCGATGACCCGGGCCCAGGAGACCGCGTTCCAGCGGGCGGCGGAGCGCTGGATGGCGATCCTGGCGCCCACGGACCTCCCCGACGCGCGGATGAACCGGACGCTGGGGTGCGGCGGCGACCCGAGATTCGAGCGTCATGTGGAGACGATCGACGACCTGATGATCGTGGTGGCGGTGGTCGAAATCGACGGTCCGCTCGGGACCCTGGGACGCGCCGGGCCCTGCTGGGTCCGGGTCGCGTCGTCGCTGCCCCTGTACGGCCGGATCTCGATGGACGCCGCCGACTTCGATCAGCTCCAGGCCCGCGACCTGGAGGAAGTGATCGTTCACGAAATGGGGCATGTGCTCGGCTTCGGCACCCTCTGGCCAAGAGTCGGCCTGCTCCGGAACCCCGCCTCGGAGGCGTCGACACCGGACACCCACTTCACGGGCCCGCTCGCCATCGCGGCGTTCGATGCGGCCGGCGGCGCCGACTACCCGGGCGCAAAGGTGCCCGTGGAGAACAGGGGCGGTGAGGGATCGCGGAACAGCCATTGGAGGGACACCGTCCTCGCGCTGGAACTCATGAGGCCGTACCAGAGCCTCGGCGTGGCCGAACCGCTGAGCGCGATCACCATCCAGTCGCTCGCGGATTTCGGCTACGAAGTCGATCCGACATTCGCCGAACCCTACCGGCTCCCCAGCGCCGACCTCGCCCGCGCCCTCGAGGCCGCCCCGAAGATCCCCTACGGAGACGACATCTGGAACGGCCCCCTGATCTTCGCCGACCCCAACGGCCGCATCACCCGCGTGATCCCCAGGTAGGAGGACGGTACAGCCGTCAGGCGGGCTCCGGCCGGCTGAACCCGTGCACCACGGTCTCGGAGAGGGCCGTGAACTGCGCGGCGATCTCCGCGCGCATCGTTTCGAATCGCGCGTCGATCTCCCGGCTCATCGTGTCGAGTCGCGCCTCGAACCCATCCATCCGCGTGTTGAACCCATCCATCCGCGTGTTGAACGCATCCATTCTCGTATTGACGTTCTCATGCAGACGGGCGACGTGCTCGCGGACATCGGCGTAGCCAACCCGCAGTTTGGACATCTCGTCGGCGAGAGCGACGAACCGGCCCTCCCACTTCACGTCCAGCGCGTCGAAGCGGTTGTCGATGGCCTCGAAACGGTGGTCTATCGACACGAAGCGGCCGTCCATCCCGTCCAGGCGGCCTTCGATGGCTTCGAAGCGGCGGTCGATGCCGTCCAGACGGCCTTCGATGGCCTCGAAGCGGCCGTCCATGGCGTCCAGGCGGCCCTCGATGGCTTCGAAGCGGCGGTCGATGCCGTCCAGACGGCCTTCGATGGCTTCGAAGCGGCCGTCCATGGCGTCCAGGCGGTGCTCGATGGCCTCGAAGCGTGGCTCGAGCGCCTGCACGACCGCGGCAACCAGGGCCGCGTCGCGGTCGTTACGCGTGAATCTGCGGATCAACAACGTCCACCTCGTACCCGGAGTAGCGTGACGCCCCAGACATGCCCGGCGCCATCAACGGGCCATCAACCGGGCTCCGGATCCCGGCGCTCGCCACGGCCCGCCTCACCAACGTAGCCGGCCCGGCCCTCTCGCGCGCACCGGGCTTCCAAACTGGCGCGGGAGCGCCGCCCGCGCCTACGATGCCGGGCTATGGAAGACTCGAACGCTCTCATCGTGCGGGGGGCGCGGGAGCACAACCTCCGCGACGTCGACGTCGAACTGCCGCGCGACCGGCTCATCGTCGTCACCGGGCTCTCCGGCTCCGGCAAGTCCTCGCTCGCCTTCGACACCATCTACGCGGAGGGGCAGCGCCGCTACGTCGAATCCCTCTCCGCCTACGCCCGGCAGTTCCTCGGCGTCATGGAGAAGCCCGACGTCGACGTCATCGAGGGACTCTCGCCCGCCATCGCGATCGAGCAGCGCACCGCGGGCGGCAACCCGCGCTCCACCGTCGGCACCGTCACCGAGATCTACGACTACCTCCGCCTCCTGTGGGCCCGCGCCGGCACCCCCCACTGTCCCTCGTGCGGCCGCCCCGTGCGCCCGCAGTCCCCGTCGGAGATCGCGCAGCAGATCCTCGGCTGGCCCGCCGGCGCCCGCATCGAGGTCCGCGCCCCGCTCGTCAGGGGACGGAAGGGGGAGTTCCGCGACCTGTTCGAGCGCACGCTCAGCGAAGGCTTCGTGCGCGCCCGCGTGGACGGCGAACTCGTCGACCTCTCCGACCCGCCCCTCCTGAACCGGCGCCGGAACCACGACATCTCCGTCGTCGTGGACCGGCTCGTCGTGCGCGCCTCCGACCGCGAGCGGCTGGCGGACTCCGTGGCGACCGCCCTCCGCATGGCCGACGGCGTCGTCGAGGTCGGCCTCGACGGGGGCGCCGATGACGGAGGGGAGGCGCGGCACCTGTTCAGCGAGCGCTACGCCTGCCCGGGCTGCGGGCTCGGCATGCCGGAACTCGAGCCCCGGCAGTTCTCCTTCAACTCTCCCTTCGGTGCCTGCCCGGAGTGCGACGGCCTCGGCTCCCAGCGCGTCCCCAACGCCGACCTCATCGTGGGCGGCGACCGGATCTCCATCCTCGAGGGCGTCCTCCTCCCCCTGGGGACGCCGAGCTTCGGCGCCCGCCGCCACGCCCTCGCGCGGCTCGCGCGCAAGATGGACTTCGACCTCAACACCGTCTGGGGCGAGCTGAACGCGGACCAGCAGGAGGCGATCCTCTACGGCGACACCGACGTGGGCTGGGAAGGCGCGGTCGCCGCCACCCTGCGCCGCTACCACGAGACGACGAGCGAGCGCGTGCGCCTCTCGCTCGAGGAGTACATGACGCTCTCCACCTGTCTCGCCTGCGAGGGCGGCCGGCTGCGCCCCGAGAGCCGGGCCGTCACGCTGGAGGGACTCTCCCTCCCCGCGCTCACCGCGCAGTCCGTGGCCGAACTCCGCCCGCTCCTCGGCGGCTGGCTCGAGGCCGCCCGCGCCGCCGGCGGCCAGGCGGCCGAGATCCGCGTCCCGATCCTGAAGGAGGTCGTCGAGCGGCTCGAGTTCCTCGACCACGTGGGCCTCGGCTACCTCACCCTGGCGCGTTCCGCCGGCACCCTCTCCGGGGGCGAGGCCCAGCGCATCCGCCTCGCGACCCAGATCGGGAGCCGCCTCGTCGGCGTCCTCTACGTGCTCGACGAGCCCAGCATCGGCCTCCACCCGCGCGACAACCGCAAGCTCCTGCAGACGCTCGGCGCCCTGCGCGACCTCGGTAACACCGTCCTCGTCGTCGAGCACGACGAACTCACGATCCGCCGCGCCGACCACATCGTCGACATGGGGCCGGGCGCCGGGCGCGAGGGCGGGGAAGTCGTCGTCTCCGGCGACATCGACCGGCTCCTGGCCGACGAACGCTCGCTCACCGCCGCCTACCTGCGCAGAGAGCGCGAGATCCCCGTCCCGGAACGCCGCCGCGCCCCGGACAACGGCCGGCTCGTCGTGCGCGGCGCCCGCGAGCACAACCTGCGGGCGATCGACGTCGAGTTCCCGCTCGGGACCTTCATCTGCGTGACCGGCGTGTCCGGCTCCGGCAAGTCCACCCTCGTCGAGCAGATCCTCTACCGCCGCCTCGCGCGCGAGGTCTACCGCTCGAAGCTCGTCCCCGGCGCGCACGACGCGATCGAGGGGATCGACCTGTTCGACAAGGTCATCGACGTCGACCAGAGCCCCATCGGCCGCACCCCGCGCTCGAACCCGGCCACCTACACCGGCCTCTTCACCCCCATCCGCGAACTCTTCGCCCGCCTCCCGGAGTCGAACATCCGCGGTTACGCGCCCGGGCGGTTCAGCTTCAACGTGAAGGGCGGGCGCTGCGAACCCTGCCGCGGCGACGGCCTCGTGAAGATCGAGATGCACTTCCTGCCCGACGTGTACGTCCCCTGCGACATCTGCCGGGGACGCCGCTACAACCGCGAGACGCTCGAGGTCCTCTACCGCGGGCGGAGCATCGCCGACGTGCTCGCGATGAGCGTGGACGAGGCGCTCGAGTTCTTCGACGCCGTGCCGTCCGTGAAGCGCCGCCTGGGCACGCTCTCCGACGTCGGCCTCGGCTACGTGACGCTCGGCCAGCCCGCCACCACCCTCTCCGGCGGCGAGGCCCAGCGCGTGAAGCTCGCCACCGAACTCGCGAAGACGAGCACCGGCCGCACCGTCTACATCCTCGACGAGCCCACCACCGGCCTCCACTTCGAGGACGTGCGCCTCCTCCTCCGCGTCCTGCACCGCCTCGCCGACCGCGGCAACACGATCATCGTCATCGAGCACCACATGGACGTCGTGAAGACGGCGGACTGGGTCATCGACATGGGTCCGGAGGGGGGAGCGGGAGGCGGCCTCGTCGTCGCCGAGGGTCCCCCGGAACTCGTGGCCGCGACGCCCGGCAGCCACACCGGCCGGCATCTCACCTCGCTCCTGCCGGAATCGAGCCCGAAATCGAGCGGAACCCCGGCCATATGATCGGTGTAGGGGCCCGTATCAGCGCGCGGTCCGGCGCAGCAACACTTGTCGAAAACTTGGTGAAACACTTGACGGCAGGCGACGATCGGTGCCATACTCCAGGTTACGCGGGGGAGTGGGTGGTGGAGAGTGTGGATGGGCCTGCCTTGATTCCCCCCGAAAAAACGTGACCCGATGCGATCGGTTCACGGGCTTGCTGGATCGACGAAAATATCGGACAAAACAAAGGGTTTTCGCGGCTTTCGGCGCTCTTGCCCCTCTGCGGGAGCGTCGGTATGTTCAGCCCGATTTGTGGGCTGGGGTGTGGTGCATCGTTCGTTGACGATTGTATGTTGACGGATCGAGCGGGAACTACATACCTGGGTTGAAGCAAAGGGGACCGCAAGGCATGCA
>NZ_CANPVT010000001.1 GCF_947581735.1 Candidatus Palauibacter soopunensis | reverse complement strand
CGTGCGGATGTCGTGAAGGGGTCCGGGGTTCCCCCGGCCAGAGAGTTTTTGTGAAGCAAAAACACATCTGGCTCCTCCGAAACCCCGCAAACGCGGGGACCCCCTGCGCGCGCCGTCTGATAACGCCCTCAACGCGAGCAGTCGAGGCCCTGCGAGCCGCCTGAGTCGCGTCGTACACGGCCGCCCAGGAGGGAGTCGGGCCAAAGGCCGCGAGTGGCGGAGAAGCCTTCGCTCCGCGATACTTCGTTCGCGCAGATCGTGCAGTCCATCGAGAGAGGAATCGAACGATGGCACGCACGAAACGAAGTCGGCGCTCGTACAGCGCCGGCGAGTGGGGCCGGAACCGGGTCCGGGTGTTTCCAGACCCCAAGACCGGCCTTTACCAGATGGAGTGGCGCGAGAACGGACGCAGGCTCAGCCGGTCGCTGAAGCACCGCGATTGGACTCGGGCCAAGAGGCAGGCCGACGAGGCCGCCGCGGGCTTCGCGGTTCACGAGCCCAACGGCAACGCCGAACCCGAGCCGCTCACGCTGGAAAGGCTCTTTGACATCTACGGTGAGGAGGTGACGCCGACCAAGGCCGACAGGTCGCGGCGATACGACCGGGTTGCGATGAGGATGTTCCTCGGGTTCTTCGGACTCGACCGCGATCCGGCGACCCTGTCGCAGCGCGATTGGGATCGCTTCATCCGGGCGCGGAGGGTCGGCAAGGTTGGACCCAGCGGCAAACCCGTGTCCGACCGGACAGTCGAGTTCGACCTGAGATTCCTGATCGCGGTCCTCAACTGGGCGTCGAAGTCCCGGGACGAGAACGGGAGGCTCCTTCTCGACTCGAATCCGCTGAGGGGCTTGAAGACGCCCAAGGAGAAGAACCCCACCCGGGTCGTCCTCTCCGACGAGGAGTACGGGGCGTTGCTCGGAGTCTCCCGGAAGGTGGACTGGAGGTTCCATGTCGCGCTCGTGCTGGCCCACGAAACGGGACACAGAATCGGCGCGATCCGTCAGCTTCGGTGGTCTGATATCGACTTCGACGACAGGACCATCGTCTGGCGGGCGGAGCATGAGAAGACCGGCTACGAGCACGTCACACCGATGACCGACGAGGCCGTCGTCGCCTTGGAAGAGGCTGCGCAACGCAGGTATCCCGACGCCGGGGACTCTCCGGTGTTGCCTGCCCCCAAGGACGCCTCGCGGTGCGCGGGCCTGTCGGCGGTCCGGTATTGGTGGGACAAAGCCCAATCGCTGGCGGGGCTCGAACCGAAGCGCGGGAGGGGCTGGCACTCGCTGAGGCGGAAGTTCGCGTCCGACCTAATGGCCCTTCCGCTGAAGGTGCTCTGCGAACTCGGTGGGTGGAAGGAAGCCCAGACGGTGCTGCGCTGCTATCAGCAGGCCGACGCTGGACAGCTCAGGAAGGCTCTGGAGAGCCGCCCGAGGGCTCGCGCCTGACCCAAGGCGAACGGCGGGAATCGAAAAGCGGGAAAACAGGGTATGATTCCCGTAAGATCAATGTTCACAGCAGATTGTGAACACGACTGCTTCCGCCGCAGTAGCAGACGTAGAGCCTGGACCGGTCGAGCGACGCCGTCGTCTCGGCGCTGATCTCCCGGTGCGGAAGGTTCACGGCGCCGGGGATGTGCTCGCGGGCGTAGGCTTCGGCGGACCGTCCGTCGATCACGACCACGGGGTCGTCCCGGTCCAGCGCTTCCTTGAGGTCCCACGCGTCCGTCTCGAAGGCCAGCTTCTGCCTGTAGTGGTCCATCTGGGCCGTGTTCATGTATCGCTCCGATTTGTCTGGAGGTTCGCGAGGTTCTTTCAGGAGCGGGGTGGCCGGCTGCAGGGGCCACGCTCGTAGTACCGTAGCACATGACCCGGTGCAAGTGCGGGCCGGTGATTGTCGCAAAGAGTTGTCGTTCATTGCGATGATCGCCAACGTTTATGCCATGAACGTCTACATCAACCTCCCGGTCGCCGACCTCGAACGCTCGCGGGCTTTTTTCGCTGCGCTCGGCTTCGCCTTCGATGACGATTTCAGCGACGAGGCGACGCTCGGGATGGAGCTCAACGGAAACTGCTACTGCATGTTCGTGACGCCCGAGAGGTTCTCGACGTTCACGCCGCGGCCGCTCGCCGACGCGCGCGAGGCGACGGAGGTCCTCGTCTCGCTCCAATTGGAGAGTCGCGAGGAAGTGGACGGCTTCATGGACACGGCGCTCGGGCACGGAGCGGACGAACCGCGGGAACCGATGGACTACGGCTTCATGTACGCGCGCGCCTTCGCGGACCCGGACGGACACATCTGGGAGCCGTTCTGGCTCGATCTCGAGGCGGCTCTCGCGGCCGGGCCCGTCGATGTCGGCGACAACGGGGCCTCGTGACGAAGCCACCGCCGTTCTCGACCCTTCTCGTTCTTCCGGTTCTGACCTCGCTTGCGGTCGCGCCGGCCCAGACTCCGTGCGAAGGCTGGCTGGCGGGACCGTTCTGGGAGCGGGCGGATCCGGCGACGGTGAGAACATGTCTTGCCGCCGGGTACAGCGTCGACGATCGGTCCACTCCCGACGAGCGGACACCCCTGCACTGGGCGGCCCGGTCCAGCGACGATCCCGGCGTGATCCGGGTGCTGATCGAGGCGGGGGCCGACCTGGAGGCCTCGACCCGCGCGCGTCGGACCCCCCTGCACTGGGCGGCCCGGTACAACCGGAACCCCGCCGTGGTAGGGGCGCTGCTGGAATACGGGGCGAACGTTTACGCCACGACCTGGCACGGCCGTACACCTCTTCACCTTGCCGCCCTGTTCAGCGAGAACCCGGCCGTCGTCGATTCACTCGCCGGCGTGACCGACGTAGACGTCCAAAAGCACAACGGAGGCACGCCGCTGCACGACGCCGCCAGACGAACCCGGGACGGCCCCACGGGACACCCGGATCCGGCCATCGTGGACGTGCTGATCCGGCACGGCGCGGACCTTTCGGTGGAGACCGAGGGCGGCCTTACTGCTGCGGGGCGGGCCAGGGACGAGCGCCTGGCCGGGATGTTGCAGGAAGAGGAGGCGCGCAGGGAGGCGATACGGGCGCGGTTCCTTCAGGCCGTGGCGGCGAGAGGTGCCGTAGGGGTCTTCGTCCTCGGCTTGCTGGGAGTTCTGGTCGCGCGATTCCGGAGGACGCGCCCGGGGGTCTCCGGCGCCTGAGCGGTAGAGGGATCCAGGAGAACTCGCTGGGAGACTCGCAGTTGCGACCCTTCGCCCGGCACGATATGTAGGTGTTCAAGCTATATTGTACTTCTACATATCGAAGAACGGATGAAGAAGTCGATCTACAAGGAGTTGGTCGCCGCCTCTTCGCGCCCCCTGGTGCTCTCGATCCTCGCGGGCGGCGACACGTACGGCTACGAGATCATCAAGCAGGTGAAGCGGCTCTCCGGCGGCGACCTGGAGTGGTCGGGCGGGATGCTCTATCCCCTCCTGCACCGGCTGGAGAAGGACGGCCTCATCGAAGGCTACTGGGAACCCACCGACGAAGGACGACCGCGTAAGTACTACACGCTGACGACCCGCGGGCGGCGGCAGCTGGCGACCGACCGGAAGAGCTGGCGGGCCGTGTACGGAATTCTGGAGCTATCCTGGCGAGGCGGCGATGTCTCGGCTGGATGACGAGATCCGGACGTGGCGCAGGGGCCTGGAGGCCGGGGGGCGGTTCTCACAACGCGAACTGGCTGAACTCGAGGACCACCTGCGGGCCCACGCGGCCGAGAATCCGGAGTCGGACGCCGCTCCGGCCGCCACCGCCGCGCTCGAGGCCGCCGCCCGGGAAGAACTCGGCGATCCCACCGTACTCTCACGGGAGTTCGCGAAGCAGGACAATCCGGCGTGGCGGCATCTCCTCCTGGCGGGCTGGGGGCTGTACGCGCTGTCGCTGTTTCTCTCGGACTTCGGCACCGTGGCGTTTGAGCCGTCGCACCCGGACTTCAGGATGTCGATCTCGTGGCAGGAGCTTCTGCCGCTCGCGCCGGTCTCCGTCCTGACCCTCGCTGCGCTCTCCACCCTGGTCATGATGTCCACGTCCCTGGCCTTCGGGCGCGCCCGACGCTCGGTCGACGCGTGGGTGGGGCGCGCCCTCGGAGCCATCGGTGGTTCAGCCCTTGTACTGGGCGCGTTCAACCTCCTCCGCCCCATTCCGATCCCCGTCGACGCCGAACTCGTCGTGCACGGCCACCTGGGTCCCGCCTACTGGGCGTGGTCGGCCTCCTTCGCGCTCGCGTCCGTTGCCCTGTGGCTGCGCGGTCGCGAGTGGGTCTCCCCCCCGCCGAAGGAATCGCCGAGGGAGTCGCCCAGGCAATCGCTGGCGTAACCGGGAATCGTGGAATGATCGGGATCCTCGCGGACACGACCCGCGATGCGGAACTCATGAGAGGGGCTGTCGTCGGCGGCGTTCGCGTGATCCACACGACAAACGACCTCGCGGCCGCCGACCTCGACATCGAGTGCCTGGTGTTCAGCTGCCGCAGCCGGCTCCTGGCGGAAAGGATCGCCCTCATACGCGAGGTCGAGCGGAAACTCCCGTGGGTTCCCGTGATCCTCGTCACGGACCGTGAAATCACCGTCGCGCGTCTTCTGAGCAGAGTGCAGGTGGCGGATCTCGTCTGGTTCGAGGATGTCGAGAGTCAGCTCGCCGCGCGCATCGAGTCCGCATGCGGCGCGTCCGCGTTGGAGCAACTCGCGGAGAAGATTCGGCGGTCGGCGGCGCCGCCGGCTCTCCGATCCGCCGTGGCATACAGCCTTAGGGAGGCCCGCCACACGCCCGTCCGCAACGTGCAGGAACTCGCGGCCGGCGTGGGCTGCGCTCCCGTCACGCTGTTTCAGCAGTTTCAGGCCCGCGCCCGGGGCCGGACGACGCTCAACCGGTTCCTCGGAGCCCTCGCCATCCTCCGGGCGCAGCAACTGCGAGCCACCGGCGCGAAGTGGAAGAATGTGGGCGCGCAACTCGGCCTCCCCCGAGAAACGCTCCGCCGGAAGGCGAAGCGGTGGCCGGGCTGCAATCTCCTGGATCTTGAACGCATCCCCGCGGACCAGCTCCTCGCCGCCTTCGCCTCCGAGCATTTCGCCCCCCTGCTCGACGGGTAGCCACCCGACGCCGGGGGCTGACACGGGTCTGGGGCCGGGAGTCGACGACGTGGCGGTCGGACCGCAGAACCTGCTCGCCGAAGGCGATCTGTATGGGATCCTCGGGATCGCATTGCCCGTGCTAATGGTCGGTATGGCCGCCGGCACGATAGTGATCAACTCCGCCACGCACTTGTCCAACGTTCGGCGGGCGAGCGCCAAACTCCAGTCCTGGCTGACGCTCAGCGACAGAGCCACGGAGAATCGGGCGGTTGCGCGCGACGTCTCGGCACGCGGCGTCGGCGCCGCACTCAACCGTTCTTATGGCCGACTGTGGCTCATCTTTCGGGTGAACCTCACTCGACGCAGGTACCTCGACGACGTCGAAACGATGCGGAGACGCAATCGCAAGGCGTTCATCGACGAGCATCTTCCTGCCCTCGAGAGCCAGGGAACGGGCAAACACAGAGATGTCGGCTCTCTGTTCCCCGGCCTGTGGGACGGAATCGGAGCGATTCGTGACAGGGGCTGCCGTCAGGCTCTCGTTGTCGGCGCCGCAACACCGGTCCTGGCATTCGCCATCGCGAAGGCGCAGGCCCCGTGGGTTGCCGCCAGGCTCGCGGAATACGGCACTGCGACCGTGGTGCTGGCGATGCTCCTCCTGGTCGCGGTCGTGTACGCTCTGGGCGGGATCCTGCTGCGGTGGTGTCGAACGGATCGACGCACCGCGACAGGGGCGTTCGCCTGGGCGAGCTTGATTCCACTTTATCTTGGCCTGACCGCCATCGAGTCGAGTGCGCTGGGGATGCCCGGCAACGACAGGCTCTACGATTGGCAGACCGTCAACATGGTGACGATCTGTGCGGTGACGATGTTGGTGGTCCGGAAAGTGCTGTACCATCGATACTGTGCCATCGCGACGGCCGTCGATGAGAATCGCGCGAAGGAATACCGCATTGTCGGCGAAACCATATGGTTCGCCTCGGACGGCGGGCCTCTCGAGGCGCGGCTGCGTATCCTGATAAGTGCCTGCTACGTGTTCGTCGTCGTTCATCTTCTTGTGCCTCCGATCCACGACATAGTGATTTGTGGAACGACGTGCGGAGACCTCGTTACAGTCACGACGGTTGCCGCGGTGACGCTCATGGTGCCGCTCGTGGCGGCGTTCATGGATGGAAGAGCGCAAATCCCGTAACGCGGCACGGTTCGTCACCGCAAGCGGAAGGTGTGCCTGCGCGTCCCCCTGATCCTACTGTAAAGGGCTCCTGCTTCACCCGACGCGGCTTCGCGGTTTCGCCGGAGGGCGAACCCGGGGGTCCGGCGGAGGAACCCGTGATCCGGGGGACAGTGACGATGGAGAACCGGAACCCGCGCAGCATGGGGCGGCGCGCCTTTCTTGGCGCCGCGGCCGGCTTCGCGCTTGGCGCCACGAGTGTCGCGGGTCGAGTCCGGGTGGCGCCGGCGCGGCGCCCTCAGTCCGATCCGTTCGTCATCAACATGCTCGGCGGGATCCGGAACCCCAATCGCCGCGGTTCGCGGGGTCCGCTCGGCGGCGACCCGGCGGACGGGCCGCTCACGCTGGATGAGCGGGCGCTCTCCGACGCCCTCGACTCGGGCACCGCCGCCGTCAACACGACGATCGGCTACGTGGCGGGCCCGCAGGAGCCGTTCGAGTACTCCGTCGCCGAGGTCGCGCGCTGGAACCGGATCATCCGGAATCATCCGGAGGCGCTCCTCAAGGTCTGGTCTGCGGCCGACATCGAGCGCGCGGCCCGCGACCGCAGGGTCGGCATCATCCAGGGCTTCCAGAACGCGGCCATGATGGGGGACGACGCGGGGCGCGTCGCCGTCTTCGCCGGCCTCGGCGTCAGGATCATCCAGCTCACGTACAACGGCGCGAACCAGCTCGGGCACGGATCGATGGTGCCGGAGAACGGCGGCCTCACCGATTTCGGGCGGGACGCGGTCGCCGAACTCAACGCCACCCGGACGCTGGTGGATCTCAGCCACAGCGGCGAGCGGACCTGCCTGGACGGGATCGACGCTTCCGCGGCGCCGATCGCGATCACGCACACCGGCTGCCGCGCGGTGACGGACCTTCCCCGCAACAAGACGGACCGGGAACTGCGGCTCGTCGCCGAGGGCGGCGGGTTCGTCGGGATCTACTTCATGCCCTTCCTCGCGGCCGACGGCATGGCCGTCGCGGAGGACGTGGTGCGGCACATCGAGCACGCGGTGCAGGTGTGCGGGGAGGAACACGTCGGCATCGGCACCGATGGCGGCACGACGGCCGTGGACGATCTCGATGCCGCGTACGAGGCGGCGCGCCGGGAGGTCGAGGCCCGGCGCAGGGCGGGGATCAGCGCGGCGGGCGAGCGCCCCGGCGTCGTCCCCTTCATCCCGGATCTTCAGGGCCCGGACCAGTTCCGGAAGCTGGCCGGCATGCTCGGGGCGCGCGGACACTCGTCGGAGCGCATCGAGCGGATCCTGGGGCTGAACGCGCTGCGCGTCCTGCGCGACGTATGGGGAGAATGATGGCGTCGAGAGGGGTCGCGACGACGGCGTTGGCGGCGCTCGCCGCGCTGGCCGCGCCTCTCGCGGGCCAGTCGCGGAGCGGGGAACCGCCGCGGAATCCGAACGCGGAGCCCGAGACGACCATCTACGAAGGGGTCTCGGTGATGGACGGCACCGGGGCGCCGCTCATGCCGGACATGTCGATCGTCGTCCGCGATGGACGGATCGCGGCGCTCGCGCCGACGGATGAACTGTCCCTCGACGCCTGGCCCGAGGCCGAGGTCGAGGATGCGCGGGGGCTGTACGTCATCCCCGGACTGATCGAGAGCCACACGCACCTCGCCACGCGCGCGGACCGGGCCGCGGCCGAGTTCGAACTCAACCGCTTGATCTACGGCGGCGTGACGACGGCCCGGGACATGGCAGGCGACGTGCGCGCGCTCGCGGAACTCCAGCGGGCGGCGCTGGTCGGCGAGATCCCGTCGCCCGACATCCACTACGCGGCGCTGGTCGCGGGCGAGTCCTTCTTCGTCGATCCGCGCACGCGGTCTTCGTCGATGGGTGAAGTGCCCGGCCGCGTCCCCTGGCTGCAGATCGTCGATGACGAGACGGATCTGGTGGAAACGATCGCGCTGGCCCGGGGCACGTGGGCGACGGGACTGAAGACCTATGCCTCGATCGAAGGCCCCCTCCTGGCGCGGATCGCGGCGGAGGCCCGGCGCCAGGGGATCCCCGTCTGGTCCCACACCCACGTCGGCCCGGCCCTTCCGATGGATGTCGCGAGGGCGGGGGTCACGTCGATGTCCCACGTGTGCAGTCTGGCGAGCGCCGCGATCCCCGACGAAGTGATCGAGGAGGCGCTGGCCGGACGCCGCTCCGGCATGGTCCAGGTGGACCTGGACGATCCGCGCATCGATGCGGTCCTCGAGGAGATGAAACGCCAGGGCACGGTGCTGGACGCGACGCTCAAGGTCGGCTTTTTTCGCCAGGAGATGACGATGGCTCGGGACAGCGCCGCCGCGCCTCCCGCCCGGAGGCCCGCTGCCGCGAGGCCCGACGCCCCGGGGGAAGGGCCGGACGCCCCGCCTCCCGATCCGCGCCGGCGAGGCGTCCGGGCCGCATGCAGCGCCGAGGAAAGCGTCGGCCTCACCCGCCGCGCCCACGAGGCCGGCGTCCTGATCGCGGCGGGCACCGACGCGCCGCCGGCCGCGGGCTCCGAATGGCCCGCCCTCTACGATGAGTTGGCCTACCTCCACGAGCGCGTCGGCATGCCCATGGCCGACGTCATTCGGGCCGCCACGCGCAACGGCGCGCTCGCGCTCGGTCTCGCAGAGGACATCGGGACGGTCGAGGAAGGGAAGTACGCCAACCTCGTCTTCCTGGAAGAGGATCCCACGGCAGGCGTCGAAAACGTCAAGTCCATACGCTTCACACTCAAGCGCGGCCGCCGCTTCGACCGCGACGAATTCGAACTCGGAACCCCGCCCCGCCGATGAAAGTGGGGCCGGGCGGGCGGATCCTCATCGGGATGCTCGCCGGCGTCGTTCTGGGGGCCGTCCTCGGCGAGCGCGTCGCCGCGATCCAGCCGCTCGGCGACCTCTTCATCACGCTTCTCGTTCTGGTCGCCGCGCCCCTCGTCTTCTTCAATCTCCTCGCGGGTCTCACCTCGCTGGCGGATCTGCGCACGCTCGGGCGGCTCGCCGGCAAGACCGTCGGATTCTTCCTCACGACGGAACTCGTCGCGCTCTCGCTCGGGCTGGGCGCCATGGCGCTCCTGCGCCCCGGCGCCGGGTTGCGGCTCACGGAGACGGTCACGGAGACGGCGCCGGAGACCGTCTCGGGGGCGGTGGGGGAGGCGCCTTCGGCCGCCGATGTCCTCCTCGACATGATCCCGACGAACGTCGTGCGTGCCTTCGCCGAGGGGAACGTCGTGCAAATCGTCATTCTCGCGCTGATGCTGGGGATCGCGACCATGGCTCTGGGGGACGGCCCGCGCGCTCGCCTCGCCACCCTCTTCGAGGATCTGGCGGGGCTCTTCCGGCGGCTCGTCCACATGGTCCTGTGGGTCGCCCCGGTCGGGATCGGCGCCCTCGTCGCGGTCACGGTGGGCCGCTACGGGGCCGACCTGATCGGCCCGACGGCGCGCTTCCTCGCGGGAGTGTGGGGAGCGCAGATCGTCATCGTGACCGGGTACATGCTCCTGCTCAGGTTCTTCAGCGACTATCGGCCGGCCCGGTTCCTGCGGGCCACGGGTTCGCTGTGGGCCACGACCGCCGCCACGACGTCCAGTCTCGCCTCGCTCTCGGTCGGACTGGAAACCGCCGGACGTCTCGATCTCCCGCGCCGCGTCTACTCCTTCGTCCTCCCGCTCGGGGCGCAACTCAACAAGGACGGGACCTCGGTCATGCTCGCGGCGGTCCTCCTCTTCACGGCGCAGGCGGCCGGCGTCACCTTCTCCCCGGCGGACTTCGTCACGATCCTGCTTCTGGGCATGCTGCTCTCGCACGGGACGGGCGGGGTTCCGGGAGGCGGGTTCGTCGTCGCGCTCATCTACGTTCAGGCGCTGAACCTGCCCATCGAGGTCGCGGCGATCGTCGGCGGGATCTACCGTCTGGTCGACATGAGCAACACAACGGTGAACATCATGGGCGACATGGTCGGCGCAGCGCTCGTCGCTCGCTCCGAAGCGAGGCGAGCGTGAGGCGGAGCCCGATGGCGATCCGGAGGCGCCCATGAACCCGGATGTGAGAGCGCTCTTCCCCGGCGCGAGCGAGCAGCCCTACTTCGACATCTCCGCGAACTCGCTGATGGCCGAGCCGGTGCGGGCGGCGATCGAGCGTCATCTGGGTGGGAGGACGTCGGGGCGGGGCGACAAGACGGAGATGGTGGCCACCGTCAATCGCGCGCGGTCGTCGTTCGGAGCCCTCATCGGCGCGGCCGCGGACGAGGTCGCGATCACGAAGAATGTCTCCGACGGTCTCAACCTGTTCGGCGCGAGCCTCCCGTGGCAGGCGGGCGACAACGTGGTGCTGTGCCCCGCGCTCGAGCACCCGAACAACATCTACCTCTGGTACAGCCTCGTCCGCACGCACGGGATCGAGGTGCGGCCGGTCGCGCCGGAGGACGGGCACGTTCCGGTCGAGGCGATGGCCGCGGCGATGGACGAACGCACGCGGCTCGTGACGATCCCGAGCATCACCTTCGCGCCGGGGTTCGTGACCGACATGAAGGCGATCGCGGCCGCGGCCCGGAGGGTCGGGGCGCTGACGCTGGTGGACGCGGCGCAATCGATCGGCGCGCACCGCACGGACGTCAACGAACTCGGCGTCGATGCGCTGGCCGTCGCGGCGCAGAAGGCCCTCCTCTCGGTGTACGGGTTCGGCTTCCTGTATGTGCGGCGCGAGGTGGCCGAGACGTTGACGCCGGTGCACGTGGCGCGGTTCGGGATCGAACTCGACGCGCACGAGACGGCGTACTCGGACGATGAACTCCGCTTCCGCCCGGGCGCCCTCCGCTTCGACGTGGGCAACTACAACTATCTCGGGGCGGCGGCGACCGATGCGGCGCTGGACCTGCTGGGCGGTTGGGGCGTGGCGCGCATCGAGGCGCATGTGCGCAGTCTGGCGGCCCGTCTCGTCAATGGACTGCTGGACCTCGGCCTTCCGGTCGTCGGCGGGAGTCCGGGACCCCACCTGGCGCACATCGTCTCGGTCGGCGAGAGCGGCGGCGGCCGCCACTACACGGCCGACGACCCCGCCATGAACTCGCTCTACGACCACCTGACCGCCGCCGGCATCCGCCTCGCGATCCGCACCGGCATGCTCCGCTTCTCCATCGGCGTCTACAACGACGAGTCCGACATCGACCGCGTCGTAGAGGCCGCCGAAGCGTGGTGTGCTCGCACACGGTATGGTCAGGCGGTCAGGGAGGACGACAATGGCTACTGATTCCGGCCGTCCCGCACTCGATCGGCGGGCGTTCATGGCGTCGTTGTCGGCGCTCGGGTTGGGCGGGACGGCGCTTCCGGCCGCGCTGTGGGCGCGCACCAACCAGGGGCAGGAGGCCGTCACCCGGGCCGATATCAGCGCCGCCGTGCGCGTCGCCGGACTCGACTTCAGCGAGGATGAGGTCGAACTCATGGTGGAGGAGGTGAACGCGATGCGGGAGCGGTACGCGCAGCTCCGCACGATGGGGATGCCGAACTCCGTCGTCCCCGCCCTCCACTTCGATCCCGTGCTTCCGGGAACCTCCTATCCGGCCCCATCCGCGTCGACCGTCTTCCGCTACACGCGTCCCCGGGGCCTCGAGCGGCCCGCCAATCTCGAGGAACTCGCGTTCCGACCGGTGACCGACCTGGCTCAACTGGTCCGCGCGCGGCAGGTGACGTCGACCGAACTCACGGAGATGTACCTGGGTCGGCTGCGCGCCCACGGCGATACGCTGCTGGCCGTGATCGCGCTCACCGAGGACCTCGCCATGCGGCAGGCGGCGCGCGCCGACGCCGAGATCGCGCGGGGATACTACCGGGGGCCGCTGCACGGGATCCCCTGGGGGGCCAAGGATCTTCTTTCCGAGGACGAAACGCTCACGACGTGGGGCGCCAAGCCCTACGAAGACCAGTACATCCCCGAAGACTCCACCGTGGGGCGGAAGCTCGAGGAAGCGGGCGCGGTGCTCGTCGCGAAGCTCACGCTGGGGGCGCTGGCGCGCGGGGATGTGTGGTACGGGGGGCTGACGCGGAACCCGTGGAACCTCGAGCAGGGGTCGAGCGGGTCTTCCGCCGGGTCCACGGCGGCCGTCGTGGCGGGGCTCGTCGGATTCGCGATCGGGAGCGAGACGCTGGGTTCCATCGTCTCTCCCTCCACGCGCTGCGGCGCCTCGGGGCTCCGGCCCACCTTCGGGCGGGTGAGCCGGGCGGGGGCGATGGCCCTCTCGTGGTCCATGGACAAGCTGGGGCCGATCTGCCGCAGCGTGGAGGACTGCGCGATCGTGCTCGACGCGATCCAGGGATCGGACGACCAGGATCCGACGGCGCGCGACGTGGCCTTCGACTGGGACCCGGAGCGGCCGCTCTCGGACCTGCGCGTCGCCTACGTGCCGTCCGCGTTCGAAGAGGAGCGGGAGGATGTGGAGTGGAAGGCGTTCGATGAGACGTCGCTGGAGGTTGTACGCGGGCTCGGGATCGACCCGGTGCCCGTCGAACTCCCGGACGACCTCCCCTACGACGCGATGCGGATCATCCTCAGCGCGGAGCAGGGGGCGGCGTTCGACGACCTGATCCTGAGCGGGCGGGAAGACGATCTCGTGCTGCAGGGGGAGAACGCGCGCCCCAACATCATGCGCACGGGGCGCATGATCCCCGCGTCCGAGTACATCCAGGCGAACCGGCTGCGCACGATCGCCATGCACCGCTTCGCGCGGGCGATGGAGGGGATCGACGTCGTCGTCACGCCGAGCTTCGGGGGGTCGATGCTCCTGCTCACGAACCTCACGGGCCACCCGCAGGTCGTGATCCCGAACGGATACCGCTCGGAGGACGGGACGCCGACGAGCATTTCGTTCGTCGGCAAGCTGTTCGGCGACGCGGAGGCGCTGCGGCTCGCGAAGGCGGTGCAGGACGCGACGGAGCACCACCTGCAGCGTCCGCCGCAGTTCGCTTCGTGAGCCCGGCAGCCGGGAACGGAGCCGACGATGCCGCCGCGAACGGGGCCGCGAACGGGGCGGGGAAGGTGATCGACCTTCGCAGCGACACGGTGACGCGCCCGACGGAGGCGATGCGGGCGGCGATGGCGGCGGCGCCCGTGGGTGACGACTGCTACGGCGACGACCCGACGGTGCTCGAACTGGAGCGGCGGACGGCGTCGATCCTCGGCAAGGAAGCCGCCATGTACGTGCCGACGGGGACGATGAGCAACCAGCTCGCCCTGCGGGCGCACACGGAGCCGGGCGACACTGTGCTCATCGGTCCGGGAGCGCACATCTGGTTCGGCGAAGGGGGCGCGCCGTCGCCGATCTCCGGGGTCGTCATCCGGCCGCTCGAGGGCGAACGCGGCATGTTCGGCGCGGCGACGCTGCGGGCGGCGCTCAATCTCGACATGGGGACCGTGCGCGCGCGCATGCAGTCGCCCGTGCGGCTGGTGTGCGCCGAAAACACGCACAATGGGGCGGGCGGCGCCGTGTGGCCGCCGGACCTCCTGCGCGAGATGCTCGCCGCCGCGCGCGAAGCCGGCCTCGCGACCCACCTCGACGGCGCCCGGCTGTGGAACGCGACCGCGGCCACCGGCATCCCCGAGGCGGAGTTCGCGGCGGGCTTCGACACGGTGAACGTCTGCTTCTCCAAGGCGCTCGGTGCCCCGCTGGGTTCCGTCCTCGCCGGCCCGGCCGATCTCATCGAGCGCGCCCGCCGCTTCAAGCAGCTCTACGGCGGCGGCTTCCGGCAGGCGGGGATCGTCGCCGCGGGCGCCCTGTACGCGCTCGAACACCACCGCGGGCGGCTGGCGGAGGACCACGCCCGGGCGAGGACGCTGGCCCGTGGGCTCGCCGCGATCCCCGGCCTGGCGGTCGACGTCGAAGCCGTGGAGACGAACATCGTCCGCTTCCGGACGGCAGCGGTCGATGCGCCGAAGTTCGCGGCCCGCTGCCGCGAGAACGGAGTCCTGCTGAACGCCTACAGCCGGCGGGACCTGCGGGTCATCCCCCACCTCCACACGACGGATGACGATGTGGCGGGGGCGCTGGACGTGTTCCGGGCGGCCGCGGCGGCCTAGCGTCGCGGCCTAGCCTTCATTCCCGAGCGCGACGGCGACTTCGGCGTCGATCGCGGCGGTGATCTCGTCCGAGCGCTCCGAGCCGAGGAGGACGGCGATCCAGCGCGTGGACTCGTTCGTCCCCAGCACGATGCGGAACATCACCGTGAGCGGCACCGACAGCAGCATCCCCACGGGTCCCAGGACCCAGCCCCAGAAGACGAGCGAAGCGAAGACGACAAGCGTCGACAGGCCTACGCTGTACCCCATGACCTTCGGTTCGATGAGGTTGCCCCAGAGGACGTTGACGACGAGGAACCCGGCCGCGGCGGCGATCGCCGTCCCGACCCCCATCGTGAGCCACGCGACCAGCACCGCCGGCACGGCCGCGATGAAGGACCCGATGTTGGGTACGTAGTTCAGCAGGAACGCGACCACGCCCCACAGAATCGGGTAGTTGACGCCCAGAAGCGCCATGAGCCCCGCGACGCAGAGGCCGGTGCCGAGGCTGACGATCGTTTTGAGCACCACGTAGCGCCGGACCGCGGTCCCGACCTTCTCCCAGTTCTCCCGCGCCTCCGTCGCATCCGCCTCGCCCAGGGCGACCCGCACCTTGGTGGGGAAGCTCGAGACCTCGAGCAGCATGAAGACCATCGTGAGGATGATCAGGAACCCGTTGGCAAGGATGAATCCCAGGTTCTCGAGGAGCTGCCGCATCAGGCCGAGCATCCAGCTCGGCGAGATCGAGATGAGTTCGTCGGCATCGAGCACGGGCGACTGGAGCCCGAAACGCACCATGTAGTCGCTCAGCGTCGCCTCGACCGTCTCGATCTGCTCCGCAAAGAGCCGGTCGAGTTGCGCCTCCGAGCGGCCGAGTTCGACGACGGGGGTCACGATCAGGCCCCCCGCCACCGTCCCGAGGGCGAGGATGACGAGCACCAGGGCGAGAACCGCGACGGACTTGGGAATCCTGTGGTCCGTCATCCAGCGGAGCGGCGTGGAGCACAGGATGGTGAGAAAGAGCGCGAGCACGAAGGAGACCACAAGCGGGGCGGCGGCCCGCATCCCGGCCACGATGATGACGAAGGCCGCGAGGTTCAGGAGGGTCCGGTGTACTCGTGTCGCGTCGTCGCGCATCACACGAGGGTGCGGGCCGAAGCGAGTCGAGGCAACCCCGCATACGGGTGGTGCCGACACTGGATCGTCGTTGCAGCGCGCGCCTTTCCGCGGATAACTTCGACCGTTCCCTCGTGACCGCGAACTTCCGGGACGAACTCCCGAGACGAACTGCCGAGAAGAAGCGCTTGACCGAACCGAAGATCCGTGTGCTCGTGGCCAAACCGGGGCTGGACGGCCACGACCGGGGTGCGAAAGTGATGGCGGCCGCCCTGCAGGACGCGGGAATGGAGGTCATCTACACGGGACTCCACCAGACGCCCGAGATGATCGCCGCCACCGCGCTCCAGGAGGACGTGGACGTCGTGGCGCTCTCGATCCTGTCGGGGGCGCACATGACGCTCTTCCCGCGGGTAAAATCGCTCCTCGACGGCCAGGGGATGAACCGCGTGCTCCTCACCGGAGGAGGGATCATCCCCGCCGAGGACGTGGAGGCGCTGAACGACCTCGGCGTCGGCCGCCTCTTCGGTCCGGGGACCTCCACCTCCGAAGCCGTCGACTACATCCGCGCCTGGTTCGAGGAGAACGGGCGCGAGGCCTCCGGGGCGAAAGGCTAGCCGCGGCCGGTGGGCGAAAACGACGACAGCCGGATGGGCGCGCTCGTCGCCGAACTGCGCGAGCTCGAAGCCCGGATCCAGCGTGGCGGCGGAGAAGAGCGCGTGGCCCGGCAGCACGACCAGGGCAAGCTCACGGCCCGCGAGCGGATCGACCTCCTCATCGACGAGGGCGGCGGTTTCCTGGAGATCGGCCTGCTCATCGCGCACGACCGGTACGACGGCAAGGCGCCGGCCGCCGGCGTGGTCACCGGGGTGGGCGAGATCTGCGGGCGCGAGGTCGTCGTCGTCGCGAACGATCAGACGGTGAAAGCCGGGAGCTGGTGGCCCGAGACGATCACGAAGATCCTGCGCGCGCAGGAGATCGCGATGCGGTGCCGCGTGCCGATCGTCTATCTCGTGGATTCGGCCGGCGTGAACCTGCCGTATCAGGGCGGGGTCTTTCCCGGGCAGTACGGCGCCAGCCGCATCTTCTACTACAACTCGATCATGCGACACTACCTGGAGGTGCCGCAGATCTCCGCCGTGATGGGCCAGTGCATCGCGGGCGGCGCCTATCTTCCGGCCCTTTCCGACGTGATCGTGATGGTCGAGGGCACGAGCTTCATGGGTCTCGGGGGGCCGAACCTGGTGAAGGGGGCGACGGGGCAGGAGGTGGAGGCCGAGGAACTCGGCGGGGCGCTCATGCACAACCGCGTGAGCGGCGTGGCGCACTACCGCGTGGCGGACGACCGCGCGTGCATCGAGAAGGTCCGCTCGCTCGTCGCCGGACTCCCCGCCGGACACCGTCCGGACCCCGCAGTCGAAGCGCGTGCGGCGGCGCGCGCCGCGGAGGAGGCCTACGCGCTCCTGCCCGGCGACCACCGCCAGCCCTTCGACATGGAGGCGGTCCTCGAGACGATCCTCGACGAGGGGCCGTTCGAGGAGTTCCAGGCCGACCTCGCGCCGGAGATGTTCACGGGGACGGGGCACATCGACGGCTTCCGGGTGGGGGTCATCGCGAACCGGCGCGGCATGTTCCGGGGCGACGCCGGCGAACCGCCGAAGTTCGGCGGGATCGTGTACACGGAGAGCGCGGAGAAGGTGGCCTACTTCATGGACCTCTGCGACCGGCACGACACGCCGCTCCTCTTCGTGCAGGACGTGAGCGGGTTCATGGTCGGGCCGGAGGCGGAGCAGTCCGGGATCATCCGGGCGGGCGCGCGCATGGTCGAGTCCATGGCGACGGCCCGCGTGCCGAAGATCGTGCTCACGATCAACCACGCGAGCGGGGCGGGGTACTACGCGATGGCGGCGCAGGGGTTCGATCCCGACTTCATCTTCACGTGGCCGACGGGGCGGATGGGCGTGATGGAGGGAGAGGCGGCGGTACAGGCCGCCTTCGGACGCAAGCTCGAGGAAGCGGCGGGCGGCGACCTGGACGAGGAGACGGCCGCGGCGATCGAACGGACGCGCGAGAACTACGAGGAGCAGCTCGACGCGAAATACGCGGCGGCGCGCGGCTTCGTGGACGCGATCCTGACCCCGGAAGACACGCGGGCGGTCCTGTCGCTCGCGCTGCGCTGCTCCCTCGGCAACCCGGGACCTCATCTCGGACCCTTCACCCTCCCGGACAGCCTGTGAACGCGCCTGTGAACGCGCAGCCCGGGGCGCCGGAAGCCCTGCTCGAAGAGGCGTCGGCCGCGGTGGGACTCGAGGAGCGGCCGCTCCCCGCCCGCGTCGGGGGCGACGGCGGCCGCCGCGTGCGCGTCGCCTCGGGGCAGGGGTTCTGGGGAGACTGGCAGGAGGCGCCCAAGCTGCAGGTGCGGCGCGGCGCGATCGACTACCTGATGCTCGACTACCTGGCCGAGATCACGATGTCGATCATGCAGAAGCAGCGGGACCGGGACCCGGCCGCCGGCTACGCGCGCGACTTCGTGCCCCTGATGGACGATCTCATTCGCGATCTCCTCGAGAAGGAGGTCCGCGTGGTCTCGAACGCGGGCGGCGTGAACCCGGAGGGGTGCCGGGCCGAACTCGGTTTCGCGTTCGCGGATGCGTCGCTGCCGCGCCGTCCCCGGGTGGCCGTGATCACGGGGGACGACCTGATGGAATCGCTCGACGACCTCCTCGCGGCGGGGCACGAACTCCGCCACATGGAGACGGGGGAGCCGCTCTCGACCGTCCGCGACCGGGTGGCCGCCGCGAACGCGTACCTCGGCGCCGAACCGATCATCGAGGCGCTGCGCCAGGAGGCGGACATCGTCGTGGCCGGGCGCTCGACGGACACGGCGCTCACCTACGCGCCGCTCATGCACGAGTTCTCCTGGCCGGCCGACGACTGGGACCGGCTCGCGCACGGCGTCGTCGCCGGACACATCAACGAATGCGGCTGCCAGGCCTCCGGCGGGAACTCGCTCGTCGACTGGCGGGAGATCGACCTCACGCTGCCGGGCTATCCCATCATCGAAGCGGAAGAGGACGGGGCCTTCGTGGTGACGAAGCACCCGGGGCTCGGCGGACGGGTGACGTGGGAGACCGTCGCGGAACAGATCGTGTACGAACTCGGCGACCCGCGGGAGTACATCACGCCGGACGTGGTCGCGGACTTCTCGACCATCCGTCTTCGCGATCTGGGCAAGGACCGGGTCCGGGTCGACGGCGTGGCCGGCCGCTCGCGCACGGACAAGCTCAAGGTCTCCATCGCCTACCACGATGGCTTCAAGGCGGTCGGCGCCCTGACCTACGCCTGGCCCGACGCGGTGGACAAGGCACGGCGCGCGGACGAGATCCTCCGGGGCCGCCTGCGGCACCTGGGGCTCGAGTTCGATGAGATCCGGACGGAGATCGTCGGCGCCGGCGCCTGTCACGGGCCGCTGGCCGGCGCCCCCTCCGACGACCTGCCCGAGGTCACGCTGCGGGTCGGCGTCCGCGGTCCGGACCGGCACGCCGTGTCGCGCTTCAGCCGGGAGATCGCGCCCCTCATCCTCGCGGGTCCGCCCACCGTCACGGGCTTCGCGGGCGGACGCCCCCGCGTGCAGGAGGTCGTCGCCTACTGGCCCGCGCTCATCGACCGCGGCGTCGTGGAGTCCAACGTGAAAGTGGAGACGATGGAGCTGTGAAGGTGCGCCTGAGAGAGATCGCTTTCGCCCGTTCGGGCGACAAGGGGGACACGGCGAACGTGGGCCTCATCGCTTTTCGTCCATCCATTTATCCGTTTTTGGTAAAGGAAGTTACGGCGGAACGGGTGAAGTATCACTTCAAGGGAATCTGCGAAGGCGAGGTCGAGCGCTTCGAGCTTCCCAACCTGCGCGCGCTCAACTTCCTCCTCCACCGCTCGCTGGGCGGGGGCGGGACCGTGTCGCTCATGCTGGACGCGCAGGGAAAGACGTTCGCCACCGCCCTCCTGAGGATGGAGATCGACGTGCCGGACCATCTCCTGAACCGGGCGGGAGACTGAGGCGCCGGTCAGGGACTCCGAGGGGCTCATGTTCGAATACCTCGAGATAGAGATCGACGAACGGACCGGCGTGAACCGGATCCGCCTCGATCGCGCGGAGCGCCGCAATGCGCTGAGCGGTGCGCTCGTCGCGGAGCTGAAGGAGGCGCTCGCGCTCGCCGAGGCGGACGCCCGGGTGCGCGTGATCGGGATCGGAGGACGCGGCCCGGACTTCTGCGCGGGCGCCGATCTGGCGGAGGTGCAGGCCTCGGTCGAGGAGGGCGTCATGGCCAGCCTGCGGGAGGCGGAAGCGCTGGGCGAACTCTTCACGCTGCTGCGGAAGCTCTCGAAGCCGGTCGTCTCGATCGTGCACGGCCGCGCGCTGGCCGGCGGGTGCGGCCTCGCGACGGCGTGCGACCTCGTGCTCGCGGCGGAGAGCGCCCGCTTCGGCTACCCGGAGGTGCGCCTCGGTTTCGTACCCGCGATGGTGACGGCGATCCTGCGCCAGAATCTGGGAGAGAAGCGCGCCTTCGAGCTGATGTCGCTCGGGGACACGATCGATGCGGCGGAGGCGTCGCGGCTGGGCCTGGTGAACCGGGTTTACGCGGACGCGGAGTTCGAGGCCGAAAGCTCCGCTTTCCTGGCCGAACTCGCGGGACGGAGCGCGTCCGCGCTCGCGCTCACGAAGAAGCTGCTCTACGGGACGGAGGGGCAGAGCTTCGAGGCCGCAATCGCGACCGGCGCCCGCGTGAACGCGATCGCCCGCATGACGGACGACTGCCAGTCCGGCATCCGCGCCTTCCTGGACCGCGGCGGGAAGAGGGGGAAACGGGAGAAAGGGGAGAGAGCATGAGCGAGAACGGTCTGGCTTCGGCGGCGGGGTCGGCCTTCCTGTGGCGGGTCGGGGCGCTTGGCGCCGGCGCGTCGGGCGTCGCCCTGCTCGCGACGGAGGGGGCGCCGCTCACGCTCGCCGTCCTCCTGCTCATCGCGGCGCTCGCCGCGACGGCCGTGCTGCTCGGTGGCGGCGCGCACGGCGCCGCGGTCGAGGGGCGGCTCGACCTCAGTGCCCGCCTCGGGCTCGGGCTGCTCGGCGGACTCCTGGGCGCCGCGGTCTCCGCCGTGGCGCGCTCGGTCGTGGCGGAGTTCGGCTCCATCGGCGCGCTGAGCATGGGTCTGACTTCGGGGTGGACGGGGCCGGAGTTCCTGTCGTACCTCGGAAGTGGCGCGGTCTGGGGCCTCATGCTCGGCGTGCTCTACCCTTATCTGTCCGGCTCGCCGGCCGCTCGCGGCGCGACCTTCGCCCTGGCGCCGACCCTCTACGTCGTCATCCGGCTCGGCCTCGGCGAGCCCGCGCTGGACTTCGCGAGGGGGGATCTCCCTCTGCTGTCCGCCCTCGCGCTCTACGCGGGGCGGGGTGTGTTCGCCGTCTTCTCCGTGCTCGCCGTCAACGTGCTGTGGGGGGCGATCGCCGGCGCGACGCTGGGCTGGGGCGAAGCGGGCGACGAAACGCCGGTCGCGCGCCCGATCGACGAGTGATCGCCGACCGCGGACCGGACGATGGGACGGAGGCGTCGACGGCGGTCCGCGACTGGTGGCTGCGGCTGCAGATCGGACTCGGCCTGGCCGGGGGCGCCACGTGGTTCGTTGGCGCGCTCACGGAGCAGGATTTCGTCGCCGGCGCGGGCTGTGGCCTGCTCGTCGCGGCCGTCGTCCTCCGCCTGGGACGAAAGAGAGCAAGTTGATCCCGCGTTGATCGCGCGGCGCATCGAGGGGTGTGAATACCGATGACAGCCCCGGCGCGGGCCGCCCCGCGGCCACCCTCCAGGACGCGCGCGAGCTTCTAAGGGACCGGTTCGGCTACGACGACTTCCGTCCCGCCCAGTCGCGCGTGGTCGAAGCCGTCCTCGGCGGCGGGGACACGCTCGCGGTGCTTCCGACGGGCTTCGGCAAATCGGTCTGCTTCCAGATCCCGGCGCTGCTGCGTCCGCGGGCGACGCTCGTCGTGTCGCCGCTCATCTCGCTCATCGAGGATCAGGTCGCCGGGGCCGCGCGCCGGGGCATGCGGGTGCTCGGCTGGACCAGCGCCACGCCGCGGGAAGAGGTGAACGAGGCGCTCGAGCGCGCCCGTCGGGGCGAACTCGATCTCCTGTATCTCGCGCCTGAGCGCCTGGAGAGCCGGGCCGTCTGCGATCGCCTGCGCGAAGTCGGCGTGGGGGGCATCGCCGTGGACGAGGCGCACTGCGTTTCGCAGTGGGGGCACGACTTCCGTCCGTCGTACCTGCGAATCGGGCGTGCGAGGGAGAGGATGGGGAGCCCGCCGCTGGCGGCCCTCACGGCCACCGCGACGTGGCGCACGCGGCGCGACATCGAGCGGTTCCTGGGGATGAAACGGGCGATTCGCATCTTCGTGCCCGCGAACCGGCCGAACCTGCGCTACTCCGTGGAAACGGCCTCCGATACGGGCGAGGCCTATCGGCGCGTGCGGCGCGAGGTGACGGCGTGCCGGGGGGCGTCGGCGATCGTGTACGCGCGCACGCGGGGACTGAGCGCGCAGCTTGCGATCGCGCTCTCGAGGACCGGAGTGCCGAGCGCGCCGTACCATGCGCGTCTGCCGATCGAACGGCGCCAGGCGACGCAGCGGGCCTTCCTGGACGGGAGCATTCGAGTGGTCTGCGCCACGACCGCGTTCGGCATGGGGATCGACCATCCGCACGTGCGTCTCGTCGCGCATCTCGGCGCCCCGTCGTCGCTGGAGGAGTACGTCCAGGAAGCGGGTCGCGCCGGCCGTGACGGCGCATCGGCGCGCTGCGTGATGGTCGCGATCAGGGAGAATCGCCGCCGCCCCCTTCCGTTCGGCCGGCGCGAGCGCCACCGGCCGGGCAGCCCGCCGCCCGGCTCCGACCGGGCCGCCGCCGCCGCCGAACGGCGCGCCGCCATGCGAGCCTACATCGAGACCGCCGCCTGCCGCCGGGCGGCCATCGCCGCCTACTTCGGCGAACGCGCTCCGGTCTGCGATGGATGCGACAACTGCGATCGCGGAGGGAGCGTCAGAACGACCAGGACACGCCGAAGATGGCGATCACGGGGAGGGACGCGAGCGGGGCGGGACGCGTGAGCGGCTGGTCCGTCGTCGTCTGATAGAAGAGCGCGTCCCGGCGATCCAGCGCGTTGAGCACACGCAAATACGGGGCGATTTCGACGGACGAGCGGCCGATGCTCGCGACCCAGCGTCGCGAAATCTCCGCGTCGACCCGGAGATACGAGTCCTCCGGCGCGCCCGAGAGCACCGGCAGTGGATCGTCGCCGCTCGGGGCGCCCTTCTCTTCGCGTCCCGACGTCACGGACGCGAAGGACAGGCCGGCCCCGTACGCGAGCCGGATTCCGAAGTCGAACTCGCGGACGTCCGAGGAGAGTCCGCCGCTCAGGAGTTGCCGGCCCACGAGCGGCGTCTCTTCTTCCGGATCGGTCGTCCACACGAACGCGATGGAGTAGCCGACCCAGCCCCGGACCGGACCCTCCTTCGCCTGCAGCCACAGGTCCCCGCCCCAGGAGTAGAGTTGATTGGCGTCCGGGAGATCGTCGAAGGACTTGAGGTAGCTTTCGACGCCGACGTCGACGCCGTTCTCGAGCGAGTCCGAGAATCCGACCACCAGGTGAGAAGCTCCCGCGATACTGGACCCCGGAGTCGACGGCGGAATGTAGTCGGGATCCAACGCGGGCAGGACGCCGCCGATGGTGGGTCCGGTGAGGTCGCCCGAAAGGATGGATTCGGGTCCGCGCACCACCTGGTAGAACCGCCCGGCGGAGAGGCGGACGTCCGCAGCTTCCGTGACGTGCCAGGTGACGGTGCCCCGCGGCGCGAACTTCGCACGGCGGGAGGGGGTAAAATAGCTCGTCCGGAATCCCCCCCTCACCTCGACTTCGGGGGCCACCTGCCAGATGGCCTCCCCCCACCCGGCCACCACGTTCGCGCGCCGCACCGCGTGGGTCACGTCGTGCGCCGTTCTGCCGCCGAGTACGGTCCGCCGGTCCACCACGGTCTCGTACGAATCGAAGCCGCCGCCCGCGGCCCAGCGAAGCTCGCTGCCTCCCGACTCGAACAGCGCCTCGGTGCGGGTTCGTGCGGTCCGCGCGATGACGTCCGCGAAAGAGACCTCGAAGTCCAGTTCCTTGTCGCGCGGCAGCGGCAGGCCCGTGTCGAACCGTCCGTGGGCGCCCCTCAGCGTGAACGTGCCGTCGCCCAGCGGAACGCGATAGCTTGCCGACCCCGCAAGGTTGCCCCAGTAGGCCGACTCCACCGCTCCGGCGTCCTCGAGCCGCCCGATGTCGAGCCGCACGGACTCGCGGTTCCAGAATCCGGTGGCGGTCAGCTTTCCAGGCCCCAGACGATAGTCGAGCCGGCCCAGGACATCGCCGTACCCATACGGCATTTCCTGCTCGTTCGTGATGATCGGATAGCCGAGTCCGTGAAGCGCCCGACCGCTGACGAGCATCCGGCCGGCGGGTCCGATCGGGCCCTCCCCCCGCACGGTGCCGCCCAGCATGTCGGCCGCGCCGGCGACGTGGAACCGCTCCGCGTCTCCCTCGCGAATCTTGAGGTCGAGGACGTAGGAGAGTCCGCCGTCGTAGCGGGCCGGCGTCCCGCCGATGTACAGGGCCGCCTCGTCGAGTACGCCGTCCGGAAAGGCGTCGAGGAGTCCGCTGAGGTGGAACGGCGCATAGACCGGCGCGCCATCGAGCAGCACGAGCTTCAGGTCCGACGCGGCGCCCCGCACGTAGAGCACGCTGGTCGGGTCCGCGGGATCGATGCCGGTTTCATCCAGCGTCAGACCCGCCTCCGCCACGCCCGGAGATGAATCCAGTGCCCGGAGCTCCGTTTCTCCCTCCTCCCGGAACCCGTCGCGGGTGAGGCCCGGAGCGGGCAGCCGCCGCGCGAGGATGTGGGCGAACAGGCTCGGCATCGCGACGGGCCGCCGCTCCAGAGCCAGGTCGAGCGGGACATCGCCGCCCGCCGGAACCAGGATGCTGGCGGCGAGCGGGTCGCGATCCAGCGCCCGCGCGACGAGATGGATGGATCCCGCCGGGAGCCCTTCCGCCCGGTAGAAGCCGTCGTCATCCGTCACGAGGAACCAGGAAAACTCGGGAAAGCGGATCTCCACCGAAGCGGCCGCGATCGGCGTCTGGGATTCGGCGCGCAGCACGCGGCCGAAAACGGCGCCGACAGCCGGCGCTTCCTCGGAAGGCGGGGACGGCGGAGGATCCTGAGCGAGAACCGGGGGAGCGAAGAAGCAGGTCGAAACCGGTCCGAGGAGCAGGGCGAATCGCCACGGATGGGAGACGCGCCCCGGCCTTCGGTACATGGGCTTCGTCATCCCGGGATCCACCCCTCGAGGCTAGCGGTCCGTCAGGTCACCGTCGTCCACCAGTGCGGCGGCCGTTACCTGCGCTGCTACCCGTCGGTGCCGAGAAAGATCTCCACGGGACTCGCAGCGGCCGAATCCGTGCGCCGCAATTCGCCGCCCTCGAGGCGGACGACCTCGCTCTCGTCGATGACTACAGAACCGATCGCGGCGCCCCGCGGCAAGGTCACGCGGATCTCATCCGCCGCTCCCGCGACCTCGATGACGCCCGGCTCCACATGGAAGCTCGCGTCACGGGCCGTCACCGTGGCCGTCTCCTCGTCGGACAGCTCGACCGTCAACCGCGTGCCTTCGTGCCAACCAACGACCATGATGCGCACGGCGCCCTCGCGGGGATCCACCGACACCCGGGAAGGTCCGGCGTCCCCGGCGACCTGGGAATCGCCCGCGATCCAGGTCGCAACCACATCGATCCCGCCGTCGACCCAGCCCCTGACCGGCGATCCCGGCACCGCGTAGGCGCCCGCGGCGACGAGAAGCGTAATCCCCGCGGCCACCGCGACGGAGCGGCGGCTCAGCCTCACCCAGCGTCGCGCCCGCGCGCTCGCGAGCGGCGCCGGCGCCCGGCGCGCGGCTTCCCGCAGCGCCGCCGGCATCTCGCGCCGCGACTCCGGCACCGAGAGCAGGTCGAGCGCCGCCGTCGCGCGCCGCAGCGCAAAGCGCATCTCGTCGAGGCGCGCCGCGCAATCCGGGCACGCCGCCACGCGCGCTTCGACGGATCTCCGTTCTGCTGTGGTCAGCTCACCGTCGAGCAGAGCGAGCAGCGCTCCGTCGTCGACATGTGGCCGTTCACGCGTAGACATACTCAATCCTCACTATTTTCAACGCAGATTTCCAGTCGCATCCCGACCCGTCACCCATCGTCCCCCCCTCGCCGTCCCCGACCGGCCTCGTCCTCCGCGATCCGCGGATCCAGCGCCTCCGTGAACCGGCGCAGTGCCCGCGCAAGCAGCGTTCCCACCGACCCCGGCGCGACTTCGATCACCTCGGCGATCTCGGCGTACCGGAATCCTTCCTCTCTCATCAACAGCAACTGACGGTCACGTTCAGGCATCTCCGCCAGCGCGGCGCGCACCGCCGCGACCCGTTCAGCCCGCACGACCGACTGGTCCGGCAACTCCGCCGGATCGTGCGCGAGGTCCGCCTGTTCGTAGCGCTGCGACAGCAACCGCCTCCGCCGCGAACTCATGCGAGCGTCGTCCCGCACCAGGTTCGTCGCCACCGTAAACAGCCAGCGCCGTACCTCCTCGTCCGGAAGAGACTGGTCCAACAGCCGCACGAACGCCTCCTGCACGACGTCCGCCGCAAGGTCGGCGTCACCCACCATCCGGTCGACATACCGAAAGAGTGGCGTCCAGTGGCTTTTGTATGCCGCCTCGAAGTCCACGGTTCTCCCCTCCACACCGTTGCCGGTACGCGAAGAGCGCCGCGGGCTTGCACCCTTGCCATCCATAGGGTCAACGCCTGCCGGGGCCCGATCGTGACGCGTCCGGAGTCCACTCGACCGTTGGGCGGGAGGCCCGCCTCCGGTACGTTAGGCGTACGGCGTCTCGAAGTCACAGCCCGCCGGCCGCAGGGGCCACGCACCCGACCCGGCGCGCGCATACGAGACGTGCCGCCTGCGACGCCGGCCGCAAACATCGAACCGAGGAGTGAATGGCAGACCCGAGCTTCTACCTGGAAGACCATCACGAGATGATCCGCGAGATGGTGCGGGAGTTCGCCGAGGCGGAGATCGCTCCCGTCGCGGCCCGCTACGATGAGTCGGAGGATTTTCCGTGGGACACCGGCGCCCTCATGTCGGAACTGGGCCTGTTCGGGATTCCGTTCGAGGAGGGGCTGGGCGGCGCCGGCATGGACCTTCTCGCCGCGTCGATCGCCGTGGAGGAACTCGCCCGCGTGGACGCCAGTCATTCGATCATGATCGGAGCGCACACGAGCCTGGCCGCGACCCCGATCGCGCGCTGGGGGACGGAGGCGCAGAAGGAACGGTTCCTGCGGCCCCTCGCGAGCGGCCGCGTGCTGGGCGGATTCGGGCTCACGGAGCCGGGGTCGGGCTCCGATGCGGGCGGCATGCGGACGACGGCCCGGAAGGCCGGCGACCGGTGGATTCTCAACGGCCGCAAGACGTGGATCACGCACGGCGGCGTGGGCGAGGTGTTCGTCGTCGGCGCCCTCACGTCGCCCGAGAAGGGCTCCCGCGGCATCACGGCGTTCGTCCTCACCAAGGATACGTGCGATCTGGAAGATGCCGCGCGCGTCGGGTTCGGCCACTCCCCGGAGCTCGACCCGATGCCGGGGTTCAGCGCCGGGCAGAAGCTGCGCAAGCTGGGCTGGAACGCTTCCGACACGCGCGAACTCACGCTGGAGGACGTGGAGGTTCCGGAGGAGAACGTGCTCGGCGAAGTGGACCGGGGCTTTCCCATCTTCCTCGACACCCTCGACGGCGGCCGGGTCGGGATCGCCGCCCACGCGATCGGGATCGCGCAGGGGGCGCTGGACCAGACGGTCCGCTACACGGGCGAGCGGAAGCAGTTCAGCAAGAAGATCCACGACTTCCAGGGCGTCCGCTTCATGCTTGCCGAAGCGCAGACGCGCATTCACGCGGCGCGGCTCATGATGCACCACGCCGCGCACCTCCGGATGGCGGGGACGAGGCACAAGAAGGAGGCCGCGATGGCCAAGCTCTTCGCCTCGGAGACGGCGATGGACGTGACGACGATGGCGGTGCAGTTGCACGGCGGGTACGGCTATTCGCGCGAGTATCCCGTCGAACGGATGATGCGGGACGCGAAGATCACGGAGATCGGCGAGGGGACGAGCGAGATCCTGAAGATCGTGATTTCAAGGGAGATGCTGCGCGAAGCGGGCTCCGTCGATTAGTTTGGGGCAGCAGTTTCAGCCGAGCGTCACGGCTGTCAGCGGAAACAGGGCAGTAACGAACAGATACACGAACCCCCGGGCAGCGTCCGGCGGTTCGCAGCGAAGAATCGAGTCTTACAGGATGCCAGCCCTCTGGTAGCACAATCGGGCGCGGCGAACCCGCGCGTGCGCTGACGTAACGTGCGCCGCGAGATCGTCGTAAACGCCACGACCCGCGAGAAACGGGTCGCGATCGTAGAAGACCGCAAGCTCGTCGAACTGATGTACGAACGGCCCGACGAGCGCCGCATCGCCGGCGATATCTATCTCGGCGTGGTCGAAGCGATCGTGCCCGGACTTCAGGCCGCCTTCGTCGACATCGGCGCCGAGAAGTCCGCCTTTCTGCACGCCTCCGATCTACAGTCCGACGAAGATCCCGATGAAGAGGGGAACGGGGGACGGGAACGAAACGGGGGACGTCGGAGGGCCCGCAACGAGAACGCTCCCCGCATCGAGGAAGCGATCCGCAAGGATCAGACGCTCCTCGTCCAGGTCGTGAAGGAGCCCATCGGCACGAAGGGGGCCCGCGTCACGACGCAGGTTTCCCTCCCGGGCCGCTTCCTGGTGTACATCCCGGACTCATCTCACGTCGGCGTCAGCCGCAAGATCGGCGACCGGGAAACGCGTGCCCGCCTGCGACGCATGGTGCGGGACATCCTCGGCGACGACGGCGGGGTCATCGTCCGGACCGTCGGCGAGGAGTTGACGAAGGAGACCTGCGAGCGGGAGCTCAAGTCGCTGCGCAAGACGTGGCGGAAGGTGCGGCGCCGACAGAAGGGGATGAAGGCGCCCGCCCTCGTGTACCAGGACGCGCGGCTGACGTCGGGCATGATCCGCGACCTCTTCAGCGACCGGATCGACCTGCTAACGGTGGATTCGGCGGAGCTGTTCCACGAGATCCGCTCCTATCTCGGACAGGTGGACCCGGATCTGCTCGAGCGCGTGAGCCGGTACGACGGCGCGGCGCCCATCTTCGACGAGTTCGGGATCGAGGAGGAGATCCGGCGTGCGTTCGGCCGCACCGTCCACCTGAAGTCCGGCGGCCATGTCGTGATCGAACAGACGGAGGCCCTCGTCTCGATCGACGTGAACACGGGGCGCTACACGGGTCGCCGCGACCCGGCGAAGACCATCCTCAAGACGAACCTCGAGGCGGCGGGAGAGATCGCCCGCCAGCTCCGCCTGCGCGACGTGGGCGGGATCATCGTCATCGACTTCATCGACATGAACGAGGAGGAGTCGCGCAACAAGGTCGTGCAGCAGATGAGGACGCTGCTGGGCCACGACCGCGCGCGCACCAAGGTGTTCGGGCTCTCCGAACTCGGCCTGCTCCAGTTGAGCCGGCAGCGCGTGAGCCCCAGCCTGCACCAGCGGATGATGGAACCCTGTCCCTACTGCGAGGGCGCGGGGAGAATCCTCGCCTCCGAGACGGTGGTGCGCCGCCTGGAGCGGGCGCTGGACCGGGTCGCGGCGGCCGGCCGGGAGAGCGGGATCACGATCCTCACGCACCCGGTGATTGCCCTCCACCTGCTGGAGCGCGAGCGGGAGTTCCTGGGCCGAATGAGGAACAGCGGCAGGATCGCGATCGATCTGCGCGACGACCCTCTGCTGGGTCTCGACGAGTTCCGGCTCCTCGCCCACCCGGCCGATGCCGACGTCACGAAGAAGTACATTTCCAGCTAGCCATCCACCGGCCGTTTTGTTTGACACATCCGCCCGGCGCGGGTACTCTCAGCGGCTCGCAATCCGGCGCATTCCAGCAGCATTTCAGCGGTGATCCGACGATATGTACGCGATTTTCAAAGCCCAGGGAAAGCAGTTTCGCGCGGTGGAGGACGCGGTGCTCCGCATCCCCTCCCTCGAGGCCGAGCCCGGGGATACGGTCAAGTTCGACGACGTGCTGCTCGCCGAGCAGGACGGGGACGTTCACGTCGGAGCCCCGTGCGTGACGGGCGCCTCGGTTGCGGCCGAGGTCGTGAGCCACGGGCGCGGCGACAAGATCATCGTCTACAAGATGAAGCGGCGGAAGGGCTACCGGCGGAAGCAGGGGCACCGCCAGGGCTACACGGAGATCCGCATCGTCGGCATCGATCTGCCCGGCGAACCGCAGGAGGCGGCGGCGAAGCCCGCGGCCGCGGCGCCCAAGCCGAAGACTGCCCCGAAGGCCACGGCCGCTCCCGCGCCGGAAGCCGTCGAAGCGGCGCCGGTGGACATCACGCCCGTCGCGCGGAAGCTGGCAGAGGAGCACGGACTCGACCTGGGCGCGATCGAGGGGACGGGCAAGGACGGCCGCATCCTCAAGAGCGACGTGGACAAGGCCATTGCGGCGAAGGAAGGCGACTGATGGCGCATAAGAAAGGTGTCGGCTCCAGCCGCAACGGACGCGATTCGAACGCGCAGTACCTCGGCGTCAAGAAATACGGCGGCGAGCACGTGGTCGCGGGCAACATCCTCATCCGGCAGCGGGGCACGCCCTTCCACCCGGGTCGCAACGTCGGCCGGGGGAAGGACGACACGCTGTTCGCGCTCGCCGACGGACAGGTCGAATTCCACCGCCGGCGAGGCCGCCGCTTCGTCAGCGTCGTAACGCCGGCGTCCTAGCCTCGCGACGGTAGCCCGCCGCGCGCTCGCAGCCGCACCGCCACCGGCTGCCAGCCGCGCCGGGCAATCGCCGCGCCGTCGGCGTCCCGTGAGGATCCCGCTCAGGAGCCCCTGAACTCGGGCTTCCGCTTCTCCAGGAAGGCGCCCACGCCCTCCGCCATGTCGTCCGTCGAGAAGAGGAGCGAGAACCAGCTCCGCTCGAACTTCAGCCCCTCATCCAGCGGCATCCGCCGCGCGGCGAGGATAGACTCCTTGGCCGCCTGAAGCGCGACCGGGCTGCGGCTCGCGATGCTCGACGCGAGTTCCATCACGTGACCCTCGAGTTCCTCGGGGGCGACCGCGGCCTCCACGAGGCCGATCTGCTCGGCCTTCTCCCCCGGGATCAACTCGCCGCTCATCACGAGCCGCATCGCCCAGCCCTCGCCGACGAGCCGCGGGAGCCGCTGCGTGCCGCCGGCGCCGGGGATGAGTCCGAGGTTGATCTCCGGCTGGCCGATGCGGGCCGAGGTCGACGCCACGCGCATGTCGCACGACATGGCGAGTTCGCAGCCGCCGCCGAGGCAGAAGCCGTTGATCATCGCGATGACGGGTTTGGGGAAGGCCTCGATCGCGCTGTACATGTCGCCGCGCGTCATGGTGCGGTACTGCTCGACCGGACGCGCGTCCTTGAACTCCGAGATGTCGGCGCCTGCGATGAAGGAGCGGTCGCCGGCCCCGGTGATGATGACGACGCGGACCTCGTCGTCCGCCGCCAGGCGGTCGAGCGCGCCGAAGATGGCGCAGCGGACGGCGCCGTTCAGCGCGTTGAGTTTCTCCGGCCGGTTGACCGTGAGCTTGGCGATATGTCCGTCGAGCTTCTCGACGAGAAGAACGTCACTCATGACGACTCCAGGCTTCGGGTTGGCGGTTTCCGGCGGCGCGGGCTCAGGCCTCGTGGGTGGTGCGGCCGCCGAGAACGGTGCGGACGACTTCGATCTCCTTGATCGCGTACGGGTCGGCCGCGTGGGGATCGTCGCCCAGGATGACGTAGTCCGCCAGCTTCCCCTCGGTGATCGAGCCCTTGATGTGCTCCTCGAAGGAGGCGTGGGCCCCGTTGATCGTGCAGATGCGGAGCGCCTCGGGGACCGAGATCTTCTGGCTCGGGCCCCATTCGCGTCCCTGCATGTCCGTGCGCGTGACCATGCTCTGGATGGCCATCAGCGCCTCGAACGGCCCGGGCGGATAGTCGGACGCCCCCGCCACGGGGATGTCGTAGTCGAGGAAGCGGCGGTGCGCGAACATCCATTCCATCTTCTCCGCCCCGTACTCGCCCCACTTGTTCCCGTGGAAATGGATGTAGGTGTAGAAGGGCGTCGGGATGGCGCCGATGTCCTTTATCCGCTGCAGAAGGGGATCATCCACGAGCGAGCAGTGCTCGAGGCGGAAGCGGGGGTCGGCCTGCGGCATCTCGCGCTGGACCCGCTCGTATGCGTTGAGGCACATGTCGATCGTCCTGTCGCCGTTCGCGTGGATCGCGATCTGGAAACCGGCGCCGACGGCGTCGTCCACCGCCCGGTGGATGTCCTCCTGGGTCATGGTGCTGATGCCGTAGTCGTCCGGGCGCCCGACGTACGGGGTGCGCATCGCCATCGTGCGCTCCGAGGCGGAGCCGTCCGCGCTGTACTTGACCGCGCCGATGCGCAGGTTCTCGTCGCCGAAGCCGGTGCGAACCCCCGCCTGCTTGAGCGCCGAGAAGAGCAGGCTGCCGCCGGAGGGGAAGTAGTACATGCGGAAGCGGAGGTCTCCCGCGTCGTACGCGTCCTGCAGCGCGGTCAGGCCCTGGCTGTTCCCGCCCGTCTCGTGAACCGAGGTGATGCCGGCCGCGGACATCAGTTCGCCGATGAGGGCGACGCCGGCCTGGCGGTCGTCCCGCGTGCTCCCGCCGGGGACGAGGCGCTGCAGCGGGCGGCGCGCGAGCGAGGCGACCTTGCCGGTGAGTTCGCCGTCCTCGCGGTAGAAGTGCCCGCCCGTCGGGTCGGGCGTGTCCACGGTGATCCCGGCCAGTTCGAACGCCTTCGAGTTGTAGACGCTCGTGTGCCCGCCCCGGTGCGTGACCTGGACCGGGTGGTCGGGCACGGCCTCGTCGATGTCGCGCCGGTTGAGCGGGCGCCCCTCCTCGATCTTCGTGTCGTCGTAGAGGAAGCCGACGACCCACTCGCCCGGAGGCGTGTTCTGCGCGCGCTCGCGGAGGGCGGACTTCATCCCCTCGATCGTGCGGATGTTCATGTCCACCTGCGTGAGGTGGCGCATGCCGGCCGAGGAGGGATGATTGTGCGCGTCGATGAAGCCGGGGACGACGGTACCGCCGCCCGCGTCGATGCGCGCGGTGCGCGGTCCGATGAGGTTGGCGATGTCGTCGTTCGAGCCCACGGCGAGGAAGCGGCCGCCCTGTACGGCGAGCGCCTCGGCCCTGGGGTTCGCGTCGTCCACCGTGTAGACGTTCGCGTTCGTCACGACCTGGTCCGCGTGCGCGGAGCCGCCGGCGCCGCCCTGCCCGCCGCTCCCGCCCTGCGTCCCGCAGCCCGCCAGGGCCGCGCCCCCGGCCGCGAGCCCGGAAAGGGCCATGAACTCCCGGCGATTGACCTCGCTCATCTTCGTCTCCTCAGGCCTCGTATGTCGCGCGTCCGCCGACGACGGTGCGCAGGATCTCGATGTCCTTGATCGCGAACGGGTCCGCCGTGTGCGGGTCCTCCGCGAGGATCACGAAATCCGCCAGCTTGCCGGCGGTGATCGATCCCTTGATCCCCTCCTCGAACGCGGCGTGGGCCCCGTTGATCGTGCACACGCGGAGCGCCTCCTCCACCGTGATCTTCTGGCTCGGGCCCCACTCGCGCCCCTGCATGTCCGTGCGCGTGACCATGCTCTGAATGCCCATCAGCGTCTCGAACGGCCCCGGCGGATAGTCGGAAGCGCCCGCCACCGGAATCCCGTAGTCGATGAACCGCCGGTGCGCGAACATCCATTCCATCTTCTCGGCGCCGTACTCGCCCCACTTGTTGCCGTGGAAGTGGACGTAGGTGTAGAACGGCGTGGGGATCGCGCCCACGTCCTGGATCCTGCGCAGGAGATCGTCGTTCACGAGCGAGCAGTGCTCGAGGCGGAAGCGGGGATCGGCCTGCGGCATCTCCTGCTGCGCGCGCTCGAAGGCGGTGAGGCACATGTCGATCGCGAGGTCTCCGTTCGCGTGGATGCCGATCTGCCAGCCGTTGCGCACCGCGTCGTCCACCGCCTCGTGGATCTCCTCCTGGTTCATCGTGAGGATGCCGTAGTCGTCCGGACGCCCGACATACGGCGTGGACATGGCCATGGTGCGCTCGGAGGCCGAGCCGTCCGCCCCGTACTTGATGCCGCCCACCTTCACCCACTCATCCCCGAAACCGGTGCGGATGCCCGCCGTCTTGAGGGCGTCGAAGAGGCCGGAGGGGTGGCCCGCGTTGGGGAAGACGTAGGCGCGGAAGTGGAGTTCGCCCGCCTCGTGGGCGTCCTGGTAGCTCACGAAGTCGTTGCCCGCCCCGGTCTCGTGCACGGAGGTGAGGCCGGCCGCGGCCATGCGCTCGCCGATGAGGCGGATGCTCTCCTGCCGCTCGGCGCGCGTCGTCCCCGCGGGGATGAGGCTTTCGAGCGGGTCCTTGGCGTGTTCCGCCACGCGCCCGGTGAGTTCGCCGTTCTCCCTGTAGTACCTGCCGCCGGGCGGGTCGGGTGTGTCCGCCGTGATCCCGGCGAGTTCGAACGCCCGGGAGTTGTAGACGCCGGTGTGGCCACCGCGGTGGGTGACGGAGACGGGGTGGTCCGGGACCGCGTCGTCGATGTCCGCGCGCGTCAGCGGACGCCCGTCCTCGAGCTTCGTGTCGTCGTAGAGGAACCCCTGCACCCACTGGCCCGGCGGTGTGTTCTGGGCCCGCTCGCTCAGCGCGCTCTTGATGCCCTCGATCGAGCGCACGTCGAGGCTCACCTGCTTGAGGTGCTTGGTGCCGGAATAGAAGGGGTGGTTGTGGGCGTCGATGAAGCCGGGGACGACGGTGTGGCCGGCGGCATCGATCACGTCGGTGCCGGGGCCGATGAGGTTCGAGACATCGTCGCTCGAGCCCACGGCGAGGAAGCGGCCGCTCTTGACGGCGAACGCCTCGGCGCGCGGCAGGTCGTCGTCCACGGTGTAGACGGTCGCGTCGCGGACGACGAGGTCCGCGGCGCCTCCGGCCGCGGTGACGGCGGTGCGGGATCCGCCTCCGGGGCCTTCGGGGCCGCAGCCCGCCAGCGCCGCGCCGCCCGCCGCGAGGCCGGAGACCGCCATGAAGTCACGCCGCGTGAAGTCGCTCATACCCGTGTCCCTCCGACGGTGGATCGGTTGGCGTTCCCTACTTTAGCTCGACGAGTTGCTCCGGGTCGACGCGCACGACGATGTAGGTGATCGTCTCCGTGACCTCGCTGAAGCCGTGCGGCGAACCCGCTGGAATAATGAGCATGTCGCCGGGGCCGACCTCCTGGCTCTCGCCGCCCACGATCCCGCCCACGGCGCTGGGGCCGGTGAGCGTTCGCACCGTCTGGCCCTCCGGGTCGAGTTCGCGCGCGTCGGAGAGTTCTCCGCCCGTCACCAGCGTGCCGCGGCCGGAGACGACGTAGTAGACCTCGGTCTGCTTGTGGTGCTGGATCGCCCCGAGCGACGTGGTCGGCGGGCGCTGGACGACGCCGACGCCGGCGTTGTGTCCGCCCGCGTCGATGTGCCGGATCGCCTGGTCGCTGACCCGGCCCTCCGGCGCGTTCGCGATCGTGGCGAGGATGTCGGCCGCGGAGATGAAGGTGGCCGGCGGGTTGTCCGGGCGGTCGCCCGGCGCCGCGCTCCAGAGGACGCCCGCCGCGAGGGTGGCGACGATCAGCTTCGACATGGTCCGGCTCCGGTTTCGATTCATGGAGAGATGAGACGGCACGCGGATTCTAGACCGGCCCATCGGCCCGGTCCACGGCTTGCGCGCCGACCGACGTTCCCGCGGGAACGTTTCGGGGTGCGTCGCTGTCCCCCGAACGGGTTGTGGACGTACGTTCCGAGGGTCGTTTCGGGGGTCTGCGACAGATCGGGCACGCGAGGGATCAGGAGGGACGGATGACTGAGTGGAGCCGCCGCAACTTCGTCAGGACGACCGCCGCCGCGGGGCTCGCGCTGCCCGTCGCGCCGGCCCTCGCCGCGCACGCGCCCGAGGCTCGCGATGCCGGCCCGCGTACGTCTCCTGTCCCCGGGTCGGACGATGATCCGCTCGGGATCCGTGGCGAGTTCCCGGTCACGGAGGAGTTCGCGTATCTGAATACGGCCTCAACCGGGCCGCTCCCGCGTCCCGTTCACGAGGCGCTCGTCGCGTACGCGGACGAGAAGCTGAGCTACAACGATCCGGGGAGCCGCGGGCGGGCCACGGCCCGCGCCCGCAGCCGCTTCGCCAGCCTGTTCGGGGCGGACGAGGACGAGATCGCGCTCCTGTTCTCGACCAGCGACGGCGAGAACATGGTGGCGAAGGCGATCGACTGGCAGCCGGGCGACAACGTGGTCATCGACGAACTCCACTTCGTCACCGCCTTCGTCGTGTACCGCGAGCTCGAGCGGCGCCACGGAGTCGAACTCCGGATCATCCCCTCCCGCGAGGGGCGCGCCCACCCCGAGGACTACGACGCCTACACCGACGACCGCACGCGCCTCATCAGCGTGGCGTGGGTCTCGAACCGGAACGGGTTCCGACACGACCTGCCGACGCTGGCCGAGATCGTGCACGCGCGCGGCGGCTACCTGTTCGCCGACGGAATCCAGGCGTTCGGCACGTTCCCCACGAACCTCCACGACGAGGGCGTCGACTTCGCGTGCGGCAACGGCTACAAGTGGCTCTTCGCCGACTTCGGCTGCGCGCCACTGTACGTGCGCCGGGAACACCACGAGTGGATGCAGCCCGACCGCTTCGGGCATGGGCACGTGGCCGAGACGCTCCCCGAGCACCAGTACCGGCTGAAGACGGACGCACAGAAGTACGAGTACGCGAACCCGGCCTACGGCCCGATCGCGGCCATGGACGCCGCCCTCGGCTTCCTCGGCGAGGTGGGGCTGGAGCGGATCGCCGAGCACACGCACGCGCTCGCCGGCCAGCTCCGGGAGGGGGCCGCGGACCTCGGCATGAAGCTGTTCACGCCGCCCGCCAATCCCTCGGCGATCGTGAGCTTCTATCACGGGATGGATCCGGATGAACTCGGCGACGCCCTCCGCGCGGAAGGCGTGTTCTTCACCTACCAGGAGGGAGGGGAACTCCTCCGCGCCGCCGTCGCGATGTTCAACAACCGCGACGACGTCGACCGCCTCCTCGGAGTGCTCGCCGCCCGCGTATAGGGGTCGGTTCCGGCGCGCAGCTTCTCTCGCGGTTTATGCCGCCGGATCGATCACGGTAAGGAACGGAAAACGGCGAAAACCCGCATCGCGCGTGCATATACGGCTCACGCCGTGCTCGCGCATCAGGACGACCGTGTGCAGATCGTGTACCTGGTTGCCGCGGACGTCTGGAAGCTCCTCGATCGTCCGCGCGAGGATGGCCGCGTGACGCGGCGTCGCGGTCAACAGGTCGACGCCCGGCGAGTGCAGGAGCTCCGAGAGAAAGCGCCAGGCCTCCGCAGTTCGCCACGGTGACGGCATCACTTGCTGGTGCGTGGTCACGCGCAGGAACTCGTAACAGACGCTCCAGGTGAGGAAGGATGGTGAAGGCCCTCGACGCGCTTCGTCCAGCTGCCGCCGGCAGGGGAGGTGGAATTCCGAGTTCCTGCTCGCGGCGTACACCAGCACATTGGTGTCGAAGACCAACGTCTCACTCCTCTTCCATCAAGCGGTAGAGCGCGTCCCGGTCGGCGATGTCGACCCGAGGTTCGCCACCGCGCCAGGTTGGAAGGGGCTTCAGCGCGTCGGAACCGGCGTCCGCCGGGACTCGCTCAGCCAGAACGCGCCTTAGCCCCGCCTCCAGGAGTTCGGACGCGGTCGTTTGCCGCCGCTCGGCCTCTTCGCGCAGGCGGCGCATCACCGTGTTGTCGACGTGAAGAGTCTCATAGGGCGTCGATTTTTCGCGCACCGCCTGCACTCCATACGGCTCGACGTTGATCTCGTCCTCCCGTCTCCGAATCCGGGCGCTGTCGTAGTCCGCCTGCATCCGCATCAGCTGCTCCACGTTTACCCCGAACGCCTTTTCGATGCGCAGCGCCATCGTCCCGGAGAGATCGGAGCGACCGTTCAGGAAGGCCGACAGCGCGGGGCGCGAGACGCCGAGCGCCGCCGCCGCCTCGACCACAGTCAGGTCGCGAGACTCGACAACCTCCAGTCTGATGAACTCCCCGGGGTGAAGGGGACTCCGCTTGTTCACCGACCGCTCCCAGAAAAAGTGCTCAACCCGCCCGTAAAGTGTCGCATGACGCGATACGGATGTCAAATTCCGAACCAAACCCTGAAGCCAGCGGTTCGGATGTCTATCTGATCTCCTCGCGGATCGCGGCGAGTTCCTCGGCCGCGCCCTCGGGGGGCCGGGTGAACAGGCTCACGCCGATCGTGACGGCGAAGCCGGCCGCGAAGCCCGGGAGCATCTCGTACAGGTCGTAGAAGCCCTCCTTGAAGAGGACGACCCACAGCATCGTCACGAGGAAACCGGCGATCATGCCGGCGAGCGCGCCCGCGCGCGTCGTCCGGGCCCAGAAGAGCGAGCACAGAACAACCGGGGCGAACGCCGCCGCGAGGCCGGACCACGCGAAGAGGACGAACCAGAAGATCGCCCGCTCGGCGGTGAGCGCGAGCAGCAGCCCGGTCACGCCGAGCACGACCGTCACGGCCTTCCCCAGCACGGAGAGCGCCCGCTGCCGGGCGTCCGGGCGGAAGATCTTCTGATAGACGTCCCGTACCGCCGCGGAGGAGGCGAGGATGAGCAGCGAATCGGCCGTCGACATGATGGCGGCGAGGACGACGACGAGGGCGAGGCCGGTGAACAGGTCGGGCAGCAGTCCCGCGGCCATGGCGGGGAGCGCCGTCTCGGGGTCGGCGAGCGCCGGATAGAGGACGCGGGCGGCCATCCCGGTGAACACCGCCCCCATGTCGAATACGATGATGCAGCCGACGGCGATCGGCCCCGCCTTCCGGATCTCGCGCTGGTCGCGCGCCGCGAGGAAGCGCGCCAGGAGCTGCGGGGCGCCGAGGAACGCGAGTCCGACGCCCACGAAGCCGGCCGCGCTCGCGATCCCGAGCGGGGTGAGTCCCAGCCCGCCGCCGAGCCGCAGGAGGTCCGAACCGGACGCCTGCAGCCCCTCGAACACGGCGAGAGGCTCGGCCGCCCGCAGCCCGTCCATGAGCGCGCCCCAGCCTCCCACCGCGCCGATGCCGACGAAGGGCAGGACGAGGAGGCACGCGAACATGAGGACGCCCTGGGCGAAGTCCGAGTAGGCGACCGCCTTGAATCCGCCCACGACGGTGTAGAAGAGGACGACGGCGAGGCCGAGCCCGACGCCCACGCCGTAGCCGGTGCCGAGGAAGGAGTCGAACGCCTTCCCGGTCGCGGTGAGCTGCGCTCCCACGTAGAAGGCGACCATCGAGAGCACGATGACGGCCCCGACGATCCGGAAGCTGTGCGTCTTGTCCCGGAAGCGGTCCTCGAGGTAGTCGGGGACGGTGATCGAACCGTAGCGGTCGGTGAACGCCTTGAACGGCCGCGCCACGAAGGCCCACGCGAGCGCGACGCCGAGCACCTCGCCGAGGACGACCCACAGCGCGTGCATGCCGAGCGCGTACCCGATCCCCGTGAGCCCGAGCAGGAGCCAGGCGCTCTCTCCCGTCGCGTTGGACGAGAAGGCGAGGACCCACGACGGGAGCTTCTTGCCCGCGGCGTAGTAGCCCTTCACGTCGTGCGATTCCTTGCCGCCCCACACGCCGATGACGAGGAGGAAGAGGAGGTAGACGACCACGACGCCGATGATCACGGGAGAGGGCATTCACGCCTCCGTTCGAGTGTTACCGGAACTGCTGACGACATACGTTCCACCGGGAACCCGCCGCTGACAACCGTCGCCCGTCGAGCGTTGCGTGAACCCCAACCGGGACCGCAGCTTGAGGCCCTGAGGCGGTCGAATACCAACCGTGATGGGCACAGGCCAGAGAGGTGCGTCAATGTACGTCGCTGCATTCATCACCGATAAGCCCGGGGCGGCGCAGGCGCGGGACGAAACGCGCCCCGCATTCCTGGAGTATCTCGGCAGTCATCCGGCCCACCCGAATGTCGTCGTGCATCACGGCGGACCGACGCTCGCGGACGACGGCGAGAGCATCGTCGGACGGCTGATCGTGATGGAGGCTCCCTCGGTCGCGGCGGCGCGCGCGTTCCTGGCCGACAGCCCCTTCGCGAAGGCGGACGTATTCGCCGAATGCCATGTCCACGCCTGGGACTGGATGACGGGACGTCCCCGGTAGCGAGGCGTCCCTGCTAGCAAACCAGCGGTGGACATCAAGGATCTGATCGTCGACGACCGGGACCGCGGGGTGTTCAGGGTCCACCGGTCGTGCATGACGTCCGTCGATCTGTTCGAGCAGGAACGGGAACGGATTCTCGATCGCTGCTGGATCTACCTCGGGCACGAATCGGAAGTGGAGGCCCCGGGTGACTACCGCCGCCGCACGGTAGCCGGCCGGCCGCTGTTCTTTGTCCGCGGTAAAGACGGGCAGGTTCGGGCGTTCCTCAATTCCTGTCCGCACCGCGGCGCTATGATCTGCCGCCGCGACGCCGGGAACGCCGGAGTCCTGCAGTGCTTCTATCACGCCTGGTCTTTCAACACGAACGGCGATCTGATCGGCGTCCCCGGGGAAGATGCCTACGGTCCCGACTTCGACCGGAAAGAGTTCTGCCTGAAGGCGCCACCGAGAGTCGACAGCTACCGGGGCTTCCATTTCGTGAGCTTCAACCCGGATGTCGAAGATCTGGTCACGTATCTGGCGGGGGCCAGAGACTACCTTGACCTGGTCGTCGACCAGGCCGAGGAGGGGATGCGGGTCGTTCCCGGTTCCAACAAGTACACGATCAAGGCCAACTGGAAGCTGCTGGCCGAGAACAGCCTGGACGGATACCACCTGGTCCCGACCCATCGAACCTATGTGGACTACATCGCCGGCTTCGGGACGGACGACAGCGGAGACACGGTGTCCGCCCGTCCCCCCGGTGTAGCGAAGGCCCTGGGCGGCGGCCACTGCGTGTCGGAGAACATCTCCCGGAACGGCCGTCCCATCGCCCGCTGGCACCCGATCTTCGGCGAGGAAGCCAGGGAGCGCATTTCGCGGGTGCGCCGGCGGCTGGTGCAGAAGTACGGAGAGGAGCGCACCTACCGGATGGCCGACACGTCGCGAAATCTGCTCATCTATCCGAATCTGCTGATCATGGACTTCGTGGCCATCAGCATCCGGTATATCGAACCCGTGGCGCCGGACAGAATGGAGGTCACAGCCTGGCATCTCGTGCCCAGGGAGGAGTCGGGTCCGGCGTTGGCCACCCGACTCGACAGCTACCTGACGTTCCTCGGACCGGGCGGCTTCGCCACGCCGGATGACGTGGAAGTCCTCGAATCGTGTCAAGCCGGTTTCCGCGCCACCGAGGCCGAATGGTCCGACATCTCGAGGGGCATGCTGAACCCCTCGCCGGGCACGTCGGACGAACTCCAGATGCGGGGATTCTGGCGGCAGTGGCACGCCCACATGCAGGGCCGGAGCAGGACCAACGTCCAGGACCGGCTGGACGAGTGACCGGCAACGGCGGGTCCGCGCTACGCGCGATGGTGGAGGAGTTCCTGTTCAGGGAAGCGGCGCTTCTGGACGAGTGGAGATTGGACGAGTGGGTCGACCTGTTCTCGGACGACGCCCGGTACGTGGTTCCCTCCACGGATCTGCCGGAAGGGGATCCCGCGTGCGATCTCGTGTTCATCGACGACGACATCGTCCGCCTGCGCGCCCGGGTCGAGCGGCTGAACAGCCGACATTCGCACCGCGAGTCTCCGCGGTCGCGGACCCGCCGCTTCGTTTCGAACGTGAGGGTTGAAGAAAGCGGCGACGGGGAACTCCGGGTTTCCGCAAACGTGCTGGTTTACCGGTTCCGTAGCGGCGAGGGAGCGCCTTACGTCGGCGCCATCGAGTACATCCTCAGGAGGAACGGCGGAAACTTGAGAATCGCCTACCGCCGCGCGGTGCTCGATCTGGAAGACCTCGCCTGGCACGGTGCGGTGAGCATCATCCTCTGAATCGCCCCGTCCGGACGGAGACACCTGTTGGCCACCCTGGGACCTGTTACGGAGACGCACCGCTTCGATGCGCGGCGACTTGCCGGCTACCTGCGGGCCCGCGGTCTGCGGGAGTTCGCGGGCGGGCTGACGGCGCTCCAGTACCAGGGCGGCCAGTCCAACCCCACCTATCGCCTCGAAGCGGGGGGGCAGTACTTCGTCCTGAGGAAGAAGCCGCCGGGCGAGCTGCTGCCCTCCGCGCACCTCGTCGAACGGGAATACCGCGTGATGAAGGCGCTCGCGGACACCGGCGTGCCGGTGCCGGGGATGATTCACCTGTGCGAGGACCCCGGCGTGATCGGGCAGGCGTTCTTCGTCATGGAGCACGTGGAGGGGCGCGTGCCAGCGGCCCCGGCGTTGCCCGAGGTCGAGTCTCCCGCCGAACGGGCGGCGATCTACGACGCGATGAACGAAGCTCTGGCGCGGCTCCATGCGGTCGACTGGGCGGCCGTCGGTCTGGGGGACTACGGAAAACCGTCGGACTACGTCGCGCGACAGATTTCCGTCTGGACGAGACAGTACGAGGCGGCGCGGACCGACCCGATCCCGACCATGGAGGCGCTCGTCGAGTGGCTCCCCGCGCATATTCCCGCCAGCGACGCGTCCCAGGGGGAGACGACGATCGCGCATGGCGATTACCGGCTCGACAACATGATCCTCCACCCGACGGATCCGCGGGTGCTCGCCATCGTGGACTGGGAACTGTCGACGCTGGGCCACCCGCTGGCCGACCTCGCCTACAACTGCATGACGTACCACCTGCCCGAGGGGCCCCTGTGGAAGGGGCTGGGGGAGATCGACTGCGAGGCGCTGGGGATTCCGTCGGAGGAGGACTACGTGGCCGCGTACTGCCGGCGGACGGGACGCGACGGGGTGCCGGACTGGGAGTTCTTCATGGCCTTCGGCCTCTTCCGCCTCGCCTCGATCTGCCAGGGCGTGTACGCGCGGGCGATCCAGGGCAACGCGAGTTCGCGGAACGCGCTGGAAGTCGGGGCGAAGGCGCCGATGCTGGCGGAAGCCGGCTGGAGCTTCGCCCGCCGCGCCTGAGGCCCGCCGCGACGCCTACTGCTCCCGCGGTCCCCGCAGTTCCAGCTTCGCGAGCGCCTCGAGGTGGACCTCGTCCGGGCCGTCGGCGAGGCGCAACGTGCGCGAGTGCGCGTAGGCCGCGGCGAGCCACGTGTCGGGGCTCACGCCGAGGGCGCCGTGGACCTGGATCGCCTGATCGAGGACGCGGCAGGCCATGCGCGGCGCGACGACCTTGATCATCGCGATCTCGCGGCGCGCCGCCTTGTTCCCGACGGTGTCCATCATGTGCGCGGCGTGGAGGGTGAGCAGCCGGGCCTGATCCACGGCGATGCGGCACTCGGCGAGCGCATGGCGAAGGGCGCCCTTCTCGGCGAGCGGTCCGGAAAAGGCGACGCGCGTCCTCGCCCGCTCGGCCATGTCCTCGATCGCGCGCTCGGCGACACCGATGAGCCGCATGCAATGGTGAATGCGGCCGGGGCCGAGGCGTCCCTGCGCGATCTCGAACCCGCGGCCCGGCCCGAGGAGCATGTTCCCGGCGGGCACGCGGACATCGGTGAAGCGCACCTCGCCGTGCCCGACCGGGGCGCTGTCGTAGCCGAACACGCCGAGCGGCCGCACGACCTCGATGCCGGCGGCGTCGCGGGGCACGAGCACCATCGACTGCTGACGGTGGCGCGCCGCGCCGGGGTCCGTCTTGCCCATGAAGATGAACAGCCGGCACTCGGCCCGGGGGGCCTGCGTCGCCCACCACTTGTGGCCGTTGATGACCCACTCGTCCCCCTCGCGGACGATCGAGGAGCGAATGTTCGTCGCGTCCGATGACGCCACGTCCGGCTCGGTCATGGCGAACGACGAACGGATCTCCCCCGCCAGCAGGGGTTCGAGCCACTCCTTCCGCTGCGCCGGGGTCCCGTAGCGGGCCAGCGTCTCCATGTTGCCCGTGTCGGGCGCGTTGCAGTTGAAGACCTCGGGCGCCCATTCCACGCGTCCCATGACCTCGCAGATGAGCGCGTACTCGAGGTTCGAGAGGCCTGCCCCGTAGGCTCTCCCGGAATCGTCTCCCGGTGCGTCCGGTGCGTCCCCCGGGTCGTTCGCGGGCTCCGCGTCGGGGGAGAGGAAGAGGTTCCACAGGCCCTCGTCGCGCGCCCGGCTCTTCAGCGCCTTGAGGATCGGAGGCGTGGAGAACCGGTTCTCCGCCGCTTCGAGTTCCCGATCGAAGGTCTCCTCGTTGGGGTGGACGTGCGCCTCCATGAACTCGCGCACGCGCGCCTGGAGTTCGAGAGACCGTCTGGAGAAGAGGGCTGGGGCGTTCACTCGCGCTCCGCCGGGTGTCGGGTCCGTGTCGGGGTTGCCGGCTCAGTGTCGAGGTCGGGGTGACATTGTCGGGGTGGGCCCCAAGATTAGCGGGCCTTCCGGCGGAAACAACGGGCACCGCCTGCAGCACCGTTACGGCACGGCGGCCGGCACCAGCGGCCGGCACCTCCAGGGACTCGGGGATGAGCGAACGGCATCTGGGACTCTACGGCGCGACGGCGCTCGGAGTCGGCGCGATCGTGGGGGGCGGGATTCTCGCGCTCGCCGGCGTCGCGTTCGCGTCCGCGGGTCCCGCCGCGATCCTCGCCTTCGGCCTCAACGGGGGGATCGCGTTCCTCACCGCGATGAGCTTCGCCCGCCTCGCGCGCCGCTTCCCGGAATCCGGCGGCATCTACACGTATGCGAAGAAGGTGCTCTCGATCGAGGTCGCCTTCGTGGTCGGATGGGTGGTGTGGTTCGCCTCCATCGTGGCCGGCGTCCTCTACGCGCTGGGCTTCGCCGCCTTCCTCATCGAGGGCTTGCAGCGCCTGGGCCCCGCGCTGGGCGCCTCATGGGACTGGATCGGTCAGGGCCGCACGCAGATCGCGTTCGCGGTCGGGGCCGTCGCCGTCTACTCGCTCCTCCTCGTTCAGCGCAGCGCCGGCGGGGGCAACGCGGCCACGATCGGCAAGGTGATCGTGTTCGCGGTCCTCATCGCCGGGGGCTTCATCGCGTGGCTCGTCGGTTCCGCCGGCTCTCCCGCCGAGACGCTGGGGCGCCTGAGCCCGTTCGCCCCGGAAGGCTCGCTCGGCCTTCTGCAGGCCATGGGCTACACCTTCATCGCCCTGCAGGGGTTCGACCTCATCGCCGCCGTGGGCGGAGAAGTCCGGGACTCCCGCCGCACGGTGCCTCGCGCGATGTACCTGTCGCTCGGGATCGCACTCGTCGTCTACATCCCCCTTCTCGTCATCGTCGCGACCGTCGGCGCGCCTTCCGAGGGGATTCAGGCCGCGGCGCGGGCGAACACCGAGGGGCTCGTGGCCGAGGCCGCCGAGCGCTTCATGGGGCCGGCCGGCTACTGGTTCGTCATCGGCGCCGGACTCCTGTCGATGCTGTCCGCGCTGCAGGCGAACCTGTTCGGGGCCTCGCGCGTCGCGTTCTCGATGGCGCGCGACCGGACGCTCCCGCACCAGGTGGGAGAGATGCGGGGGCGGACCGGGACGCCCGCTGTCGCCGTCGTCGCGACGGGGGCGATGATGACGCTGATCGCCGTCGCGGTGGGGAACGTCGCCTCCGCGGGCGCCGCGTCGAGCCTCATCTTCCTCATCTCGTTCGCGATGGTCCATTGGGCCGCGATGCTTGCGCGGCGGCGCTCCGGCCACCCGCGGCCGGCGGCGCTCCCGGCCGTCGGCGCCGCCCTCTGCCTGGGGCTGGCGATCTTCCAGGCCATCGCCGTGCCGGAGGCGGGACGGGTCGTCGCGCTGTGGCTCGGCCTCGGCGTGGCGCTCTACCTGATCCTGCTCGCGCCCGGTGCCCGTCTCGCCGACGCGAGCGCCCAGGCGCGGGATCCGGACCTCGCCCGCCTCCGCGGCCGCAGCCCGCTCGTCCTCGTGCCGATCGGGAATCCCGCCAGCGCGGCGAGCCTCGTCGACGTGGCCGCGACCGTGCGCGCCCCGAGCGTCGGCCGGATCCTGCTGCTGTCGGTGATTCCGAGAGAGGGACGGCCCGCCGGCTCCCGCGACGCGGCGGTGCGGGACGCGAAGGACATCCTGGGCGAGTCCGTGGGGCGCGGACTCGAGGACGCGGTCCTGCCGGAGACGCTGTTCACGATCGCGTCGGATGTGTGGGGCGAGATCGCCCGCGTGGCCAACAGCCAGACGTGCGAAACGGTACTCGTGGGTCTGCCGCGACTCACGGAGCCCGGAGTGGAATCGCGGCTCGAAGGCCTCATCTCGAGGATCGCGGCGGACGTGGTCATCGTGCGGGCGCCGCTCCGCTGGCGGATCGAGGAGGCGAGACGCATTCTCCTGCCCGTGAAGGGACGGCGGGATCACAGCGAACTGCGCGCCCGTCTGCTCGGGAGTCTGGCGCGATCCTCCGAGCGGTCCGTCACGTTCCTGTGTACGCTCCCGCCCGACGCTTCCCCCGACCGGCGGCGAAGGGTCGAGCGCACCGTCCGGCAACTCGCGCGGGATGAGGCGGCGGGTCCGTATGACGTCGCCTTCGAGCACACGGACGACCCCGCGGCACCGGTCGCCCGCCTGGGACGGGAGCACGATCTCGTGGTGATGGGGATGGAACGGCGGGCCCGGGGCGAACCGGCGATCGGCGCCTTCGCCCTGGAGGTGGCGCGGAGGACGGACATGCCGCTCATCCTCCTCGGCCGGCGGCGCCACGCCGGGACGCTCACCGCTCAGGGGCTCGCGCAGGCCGTGTCGACGATGCAGAGGCCGGGACCGAGGTCGGGACCGTGACGGTCGACGTCGTCATCGTCCTCGCGATCGTCGCCGTGGCGGTCGTCCTCTTCGTCACGGAATGGGTCCGCTACGACGGCGTGGCGCTCATGGTGCTCCTCTCCCTGGCCATCTCCGGCGTCATCCCGATGGCGCGCGCCATCGAAGGATTCGCCAACCCCGCCGTGGTCACGATCGCGGCCGTGCTCGTGCTCAGCGGCGGCCTCTACAAGACCGGCGTCGCGAACGTCGTCGGCGCGCAGGTGCTGCGGCTCGCGGGGGATTCTCCCGTGCGGGTCACGGCGCTGCTGATGCTCACGTCCGGGCTGATGTCGGGGGTGATGAACAACACGGCGGCCGTCGCCCTCCTCATCCCCGTCGTGATCGATATCTCCCGCCGTCTCGGGATGCGTCCTTCCCGTCTTCTGATCCCGCTTTCCTTCGCCGCCCTCCTCGGCGGCATGACGACGCTCATCGGGACGGGGCCCAACATCCTCCTCTCGAGCATACTCGAGCGCATGGGGCAGGGGGGATTTGGTTTCTTCGCCTTCACGCCCGTCGGGGCGACCGCGCTCACCCTCGGGGTTCTGTATGTGGTCCTCGCGGGGAGGCACTTCCTTCCGGACCGTTCCACCGGGGACGAGGAGGGGGGCGACGAGATCGACCTGACCGGCCGCTACCGGCTCGCGCAGTCGCTGCTCGCGCTCCGGATTCCGTCGGGTTCGGCGCTCGACGGGTGTTCGCTGGTCGAGGGGCGGCTCGGACAGGCCCTGGGGTACGACCTCCTGGCCGTGCGCCGCAAGGGGCATCTCGTGCGGGCGCCGGAGCGGGATTTCCGGCTGCGGAGCGACGACGTGCTCATCGTCGAGGGGCGGATCGAAGCGCTCGAGCGCCTGCGCGCCTGGGGTCGCCTCGTCCGGCACAGGGAATCGAACGATGCCCTGGGACGTCTCGTGAAGGATTCGACGGTGCTGGCCGAAGTCGCGGTCGCCGAGAAATCCGACCTCGTCGACGGCACGGTTCGGAGCATCGATTTCCGCAACCGGTTCCAGGCGCACGTCGTCGCCGTCCGGCGCGACAACCAGGTCCTGAGCGGCTCCTTCCAGACGGTGAAGCTCGAGGCGGGGGACGCGCTCCTCCTGCTGGGCCGCGAAGACCAGCTCCAGCAACTCCGCTACGCGACGGAGTTCTCATCGATCGGATGGACGGACATCGGCTCCGCCACCGAGGAGTACGAGCTGTACCGATGGCTGATGCGGCTCCACATCCCGGATGGTTCCTGGCTGGACGGACAGACGCTGGAGGCGTCGCGTCTGCGGCGCGCCTTCGATCTCACCGTGCTGGAAATCGAGCGCGAGGACGGCGATATCGCGCTGCCCGATGCGTCGGAGAGGATGCGGGCCGGCGACCGCCTCATCGTCGAGGGGCCCCCGGCCTGCTTCGCCGTGCTGGAGGCGCTGCAGGAGCTGGTCCAGGTGGACGAACGACCTTCGGTGGACGAACTGGAGTCGGAGGACGTCGGATTCGCGGAGGTCACGCTGGCTCCGAGTTCCGACCTGGTCGGGAAGACGCTGCGCGAAGTCCTCTTCCGGGAATCCTACGGACTGAACCTGATCTCGATCTTCCGCGGGGGGCGGGCCTTTCACTCGAACATCCGCATCTCGCGCACGGCGCTCGCCTTCGGGGACGCCCTCCTCGTCTACGGCAACCGGAAGAAGATCGCGCTCCTCGCCCGCGACCCGCGGTTCCTCGTCCTCCACGGGCAACTGCACGAGGTGTTCCGTGTCCACAAGGCGTGGATCGCGAGCGCGGTCATGGTGGGGTTCATCCTCGCGGCCTCCCTGAACCTGCTCCCCGTGTACATCGCCGCGCTTCTCGGTGCGCTCCTCATGGTGTTCACGGGGTGCGTGAAGGGGAACGAGGTCTACACCTTCGTCGAATGGCGGGTCGTCATGCTCCTTGGCGGGATGCTGGCGCTCGGTCTCGCGATGGAGGACTCCGGTACGGCGGAACTCATCGCGCGCGAAGTCGTGGGGCGGGCGGCGGAGATGGGACCGCGGATCCTCATCGCGAGCATCTTTCTCATCTGCGCGCTCGCGGCGCAGTTCGTCCCCACCTCGGCGGTCGCCGTGCTCGTCGCGCCGATCGCGCTCAGCGCCGCGTCGGAACTGGATCTCTCGGCGCGGGCCCTGCTCATGGTCGTGGCCGTCGGCTCCTCCTGCGCCTTCCTGAGCCCCTTCGGCCACCCCGTAAACCTGCTCGTGATGGGTGTGGGCGGTTACAAGGTCGTGGACTACACGAAGGTCGGCGCGCCGCTCTTCCTGCTCCTGCTCCTGATGGTCGTCTTCTTCCTCCCCCTCGTCTGGCCGCTGTAGACCGCTGCGGGCGCGCGGGGGGCCGCGCGAGATGGTCCGCCCGGGGTCGATTGGGCGTCGTCAGTCGAGGTGGGCGAGTTCGGTTTCGATGCGTTCCCAGGCGCCGATCAGTTCGTCGAGTTCCCCCTGCCGGGACGTGCGCTCCGTCTCGAGCGCGCGGACATCCTCGATCGGGGTCTCGGCGTAGAAGGCGGGGTCGGCGAAGATCTCGTCGATTTCGGCGAGGCGGGTCTCGGCCGCTTCGATTTGCCGGGTGATGTCGTTCAGCTTCTTCCGCAGCGAGCCGCCCCGGTAGCGGTTCCGGTTGCCCCGCGCGACTTCGGGGTCGCCGCCGCGTGCGTTTCCCCGGGCAGCGAGGTTGCCGGCGCCGCGAGTTTCGGCTGCGGCGGCGCGGCCGGCGCGTTTCTCTCTCCGGGCCTTGAGGACGACCGTGTCGACATCGAGGTGGTCGTCTCCGCAGTAGTGGACGTACGCCTCGTAACTTCCCCTGAAGTCGCGGATCCCGTCCTCGGAGATCTCGACGATGCGGGTCGCGAGTTGCGAGACGAACCACCGGTCGTGCGAGACGAGGATGAGCGTGCCGTCGTAGCCTCGGAGCGCGTCGACCAGTGACTCGATGGATTCGAGGTCGAGGTGGTTCGTGGGTTCGTCGAGAACGAGGACGTTGGGTCGCTCGATCGCCATCCGGCAGAAGACGAGGCGGGCGGCCTCGCCGCCGGAAAGGTTGCCGACCCGCTTCTTCGCGTCGTCGCCGGAGAAGAGCACCCGCCCCATCTCGCCGCGCACGAATCCGAGGGTTCGGCCGGGACAGAAGCCCGCGATCCAGTCCTCGGCCGTTTGCCCCGGCGACTCGAAGCGGGCCTCCTGGTCCTGCGCGAAATAGCTCGGGTGCGTCTCGTAGCCCCACGTGACGCGGCCGGCGTCGGACTCGAGTTCGCCCATGACGATCTTGAGCAGGGTCGATTTCCCGATCCCGTTGGGGCCCATGATCGCCATGCGGTCCCCGCGCTCGAGGGAGAGGTCGACGCCGTGGAGGACTTCGTTCAACTCCTCGCCGTCGCCGAACGCCTTCTTCACGCCCTCCACTTCGAGGACGGTGCGCCCGCTCGGACGGCGGGACTTGAAGCGGAAGTTCGGATAGCGGCGCGAGGAGACCGGGAGCGGCTGCAGCGCCTCCGCCCGCTTCTCTATGAGGCGCAGTTTGCTCTGGGCCTGTCGCGCCTTGCTCGCCTTGGCCCGGAAGCGGTCGACGAACTGTCGGTGGTGGGCGATCTCGCGCTCGCGGTTCGCGAGTTCCTTCTCCCGTCTCTCCTGGTCCTCCTTCTTTCGGACCAGATAGTCGTCATAGTTGCCCTTGTAGGTGGTGACCGTCTCATAGTCGATGTCGAGGATGTGCGTGGCGATGTTGTCGAGAAAGCGGTGGTCGTGGGAGATGACGACGATCGCCCCCTTGAACTCCCGCAGGAACTTCTCGAGCCAGCGGATGGAGAGGATGTCGAGGTGGTTTGTCGGCTCGTCGAGGAGGAGGACATCGGGCGCGCCGGCGAGCGCCTGCGCGAGCAGCACGCGGAGCTTGAACCCGCCGGAGAGGGTGGAGAGCGGGCGGCGGTGAATCTCGCTCGGGAAGCCGAGGCCCTCGAGGATCTCGCCCGCGCGGGCCTCCGCCGTGTAGCCGTCGTGACGCTGGAAGATCTCCTCGAGTTCGGAGAAGCGGTCGGCGTCGAAGTCTCCGTCTTCCGCCTCGACCAGCGCCTCCCGCTCGACCATGGCGCGCCACAGGTCGCGGTTTCCCATGAGGGTGGCGCCGAGGATCTCCTCTTCGTCGTGGAGGAAATGGTCCTGGCGCAGGACGCCGACCTGGAGGCGCTTCGGGATGGTGACGGATCCCTCCGTCGCGTCCTCGGAGCCGCCGAGGATGTTGAGGAGCGTGGTCTTTCCGGATCCGTTCGCGCCCACGAGGCCGTAGCACTCGCCGGGGTTGAGGAGGAAGGTGGCCTCCCGGAAGAGGACCTGACCGCCGAATGCCTTTCCGAGACCGGAGACGGTGATCACGGCTGGAGTCGTGCGGGCGGGCTGTGGGTCAGCAGGACACGCAGTTGTGGTTGTTCTTCGAGCCGAGGCTCTCGAGCAGGGCGACGGCCTCCGGGAAGGGCTGCGTGCGCTGGTAGGGGCCGTTCGCCATGTCCGCGGTGGTCTGGCCGACGCGGCTCACGGCGGTCGGGTCCGCGCCGTGTTCGACGAGGAAGCGGATGACCTCGAGGTCGCCGCGCGAGGCCGCGTTGTGGAGGGGCGTGTAGCCCTCGTCGTCGCGCTGGTTCACGTCGGCGCCGAGTTCCTCGACGAGATAGCGGACGGCCGGCAGCCAGCCGTCCGGGACGTACCGATGGGCGTTGCTGGGGAAGCCCTGGCCGTAGCCGATGCCCGTCGCGGCGTGGATCGGGTAGTCGGCGGGGCCGCCCACGGGCACGGGGGGGACGCCGGACAGGTCGCGCTTCTCGCGGTCCCACGCCGGGAGTCGCCGCGGCGGCACCTTGATCGTGGCGAGGCGGGGATCGGCGCCGTACTCGACGAGGAGCTTCATCGCCTCCACGTCCAGGGAGTACGCGGCGCGCCAGAAGGGGGTCGCGCCCTTCAGGTCGATCTGCAGGAGGTCGAAGTTGTACGACACCCACCACAGGTGCTTCTCCAGACGAGCGTTGGGATCCACTCCCGCGTCGAGCAGGCGGCGCATCACGTCGAGATAGCTGTGCCGCTGCTGCCCGTAAGCGTGCTGCTGCGGGTAGCGCGACTTCGGCGCCCAGTGGGCGTTGAGGGCGGCGAAGAGCGGCGTCGCGCCGGCGGCGGAGGCGAGTTTGGGGTCGGCTCCGGCCTCGAGCAGTTCCATGGCGAGGTCGAAGTGGCCGTTGATCATCGCGATGAGCATGGGGCTCGTGCGGTCGCCCCCGCTCACCTGGTCGATGTTCGCCCCGCCCTCGATGAGCGCGCGCACGGTGCCGGCGTGCCCTTCACGGGCGGCGTGAAGCAGTGCCGTGAGACCGCCATGGCCGCCGATGAGGTCGCCGTAGCCGAGGGGCTCGGGCTCCTCGATCGGGCGCTCGTAGTCCTCCTCGTCGTCGGACGCGAGACGTTCCGCGGGGGCGGCGGAGGCGGCCGCCAGCGGCGCATCGGACGGAGCGGGGCGGGGCGGCACCGGCGGTTCGGGCTCGCCGCGCATCCGCGCCGCGCGGGCGCGGCGATCCGCCTGCGACCACTCCGCCAACGCCGTGATGTCGGTGACCCAGGTGGCGAGAGCGGGATCCGCGCCGCCATCGAGCAGCGCCCTCACGGCGGCTTCCCGTCCGCGGGCGGCCGCGTACATGAGCGGCGTCTGGCCCCAGCGCGCTTCGCGGACGTCGGCGTCGCCGCCGTGCTCCAGGAGCAGGCGGACGGCTTTCGCGCCGCCCGCGCCGGCGGCGAGGTGCAGCGGCGTCGCGCCGCCCACGTCTTCCGTGGTGGCGGTCTGTTCCGCGCCCGCTTCGAGGAGCAGGCCCACGACCTCCGAGCCACGGACTTCGCTCGCGAGGTGCAGCGGCGTGTAGGCGCCGATGCGGGTGATGGGGCCGGCATCCGCGCCCGCCTCGAGGAGCAGGCGGGTCAGGTCGGCGTTCGCGGAGCGCGCCGCCCAGTGGAGCGCGGTCATTCCGTCGCCCTGCGGCGCGTTCACGTCGGCGCCATCGGACAGGAGCGCCCGCACGGCGGCGAGGTCGCCCGCCATCGCTGCGTCGGCGACCGGCGAATCGGGGGCCAGCGCGCCGCTCAGAAGTGCCGCCAGCAGCGCGACCGCCGGCGGCTTCATCGCCGCGGCCATCCGGTGGCGCCCGTCCCGCCTCACGAGCCGGCCGCGCTCGCGTCGGGGGCGGCGAGCGACAGGGCGCCGGTGCTGTCGCCGAACTGTTCGATGTCCTCCAGCCCGAGCGCGTGCATGAGCGAGAGCATCGCGTTGGCCATCGGCGTGCTCGGCGCGGCCCGCACGTGAACTCCGCCGTCCAGCTTCCCGTTCGCGCCGCCGGCCACGAACAGGGGGCAGCGCTTGTGGTTGTGGACGTTGGGGTCGCCCATGGGGGAGCCGTAGATCACCATCGTCTTCTCGAGCAGGTCCGTCTCGCCGTCCATCGTGTTCCGCAGCCGCTCGAGCAGGTACGGGACCATCGACACGTGGAACCGGTTGATCTGCGCGAAGTCGTCGATGTTCCCTTCGTCGGCGCCGTGGTGCGAGGCCGGGTGGAACGGCTTGTCGACGCCGCTCTCCGGGAAGACCCGGGCCGACGAGTCGCGCCCGAGCTTGAACGAGAACACGCGCGTCATGTCGGACTCGAAGGCGAGCGCCTGGAGGTCGAACATCAGCTGCACGTGCTCGACGAAGGAGTCTGGCACTCCGGCCGGCGCCTCGGGCAGCGCCCGCTCCTCGCCGCTCCGGTTCTGCGTTTCCACCCGCTCGATGCGTCGTTCGATCTCGCGCACGTTGTCGAGGTAGCGGTCGAGCCGGCGGACATCGACGGGTCCCAGTTCCCGGCGGAGTTCGCCGATGCGGCCCGCGATGAAGTCGAGGACGCTCCGGTTCGCCCGGCGGCGGGCGGCGCGTTCCTCCGCGCTCCCCCCCGCGCCGAACAACTGGTCGAAGGCGATCCTCGGATCGCGGATCATGGGGAGCGGTTCCGTGGGCGACTGCCAACTGATCGTGTCCGTGTAGACGCAGGCGTAGCCGTACGCGCACCCGCCGGACTGGTCCACGTTCTCGATGCAGAGCTGCATGGAGGGGATCGGCGTGTCCTGCCCGAAGCGCTGGGCGTAGATCTGGTCCATCGACGTCCCGGCGCGGATGTCGGAGCCCTCGGTCTGTCGCGGGTGGGACTGGGTCAGGAAGGTCGCGCTGGACCGGAAGTGATCCCCGCCGATCTCCTTGGGGATCCGCGCCTCGGCCGCCTCGATGTCGGTGTCGCTGATGATCGTGAGCCGGTCCCGGAACGGTTCGAGAGAGGCGAGCGCCCCGGTGCTGAGGTCGAAGTCACGACCGGTCTGCAGCGGCGACCAGTAGCCGCGCGACGCTCCGTATGCGGTCGAGCCCGCCGCGCCGTGCACCATCTCGATCGCGATCAGCCGCGTCGGATCGGCGGGACGGATCGATCCCCACAGCCGTCCCGCGGGAACCATGGCGTCCAGCATCGGAAGCGCCACCGTGGCTCCGACTCCGCGGAGGAAGGTGCGGCGCGGAATGTGCTTTCCGGTGATGATGTCCATCTGAATCACGTCCCCTGGTTGTCTTGTTCGACGATGGCGCCGCCCCGGCTCATGAGGAAGGCCGGGCTCTCCGCCACTCCGAGGATGAAGGCGGACATGCGGTAGTCCTCCGCCTCGGCGCGGCGCGTGATGCGGCGCACGGTCGGCATGTCGAAGTACTCGACACGGCGTCCGAGAGCGTAGGCCATGAGACTCTCGGTGAACGCCCTCGCCAGCGACTCGCGCCGCGATAGCAGGGCGGTTAGCAGGTCGGCCGGCCCCGAGAGCGGTGTTCCGTCGTACAGGTCGCCGCTGGGATCGACCGTGCGCCCCTGGTCCTTGATCCGGTATGCGCCCGTCACGTCGAAGTTCTCGAGCGCGAGCCCCAGCGGGTCGATGACGCGGTGGCACGAACGGCAGGCGGGACTCGCGCGGTGCATCTCCAGCCGCTCGCGCACCGTCAGGAAGCGGCCCTCCTCGGCCTCGTCGATCGCCTCGAGGTCCGGCACGTCCGGGGGCGGCGGGGGCGGCGGCGTCCCGAACAGGACCTCCATGATCCACTTGCCCCGCAGCACGGGCGATGTCCGGTTCGCATGCGAGGTCGAGGTGAGGATGCTCCCGTGCGCCAGCACGCCGCGGCGGGCGTCGTCGGGATAGTCGACCTTCCGGAAGTGGGTTCCGGCCACGCCGGCCATTCCGTAGTGCCGCGCGAGCCGCTCGTTGACGAAGGTGTAGTCCGCCGTCAGCAACTCGAAGAAGCTGCGGTCCTCCCGCACCAGGTGCTCGAACAGAAGCTCCGTCTCGCGGCGCATGTCGCGGGCGAGCTGCTCGTAGAAGTCGGGGAAGCGGAGCGCGTCCGGGTGCACGCTGTCGAGGTCCTGCAGCCGCAGCCACTGCGCGGCGAAGCGCGTCGCCAGCCCCTCGGCGTTCGGGTGCGCGAGCATGCGGCGGACCTGGGTTTCCACGCCGGCCGCGTCGTCCAGCCCGCCCGTCCGGGCCGCCTCGATGAGCGCCTCGTCCGGCGGCATCCCCCACAGGAAGAAGGCGAGCCGGGAAGCGAGATCGAGGGGCGCGATGCGATACGGACCCTCGGTCCCCGCCCCGGCCGGCGGTTCCTCGAAGCGGAAGATGAAGTCCGGGCTCGCGAGGATGCCCTGGAGCGCCGTCCGGATGCCGACCTCGAAGCCGTCCTCCTCCGCCCCGGCGTCGTACAGGGCGAGGAGTGCGTCGACATCCGCTCCGTCCACCGGCCGCCGGTAGGCCTGCGCCGCCAGCCGCTCCACGATCTCCCGCGCGCAGCGGCGCTCCGCCGCCTCATCCCCGGTCTCGGGCCGGCACGTCAGCACGCGCGTCCGGGTCGGCGTCTCCGACACGCCCGACACGCCGAACGGCCCCCGGATCGTGAGGTCGCGGAGGTGGGCGACGACCGTGATCCCGTGCGAATAGCCGATCTTCTTGTCCGCGAGACTCCATTCGTGCGGCGACACCAGGTCTTCGATCGGTCCGTCGAAGCGCTTGATGAAGGCGGCGGACACGCGGTGCGGCCCCGCCGTCACGTGAATCGGCTGCGTCTCGACCTGAACCCCGTTGGGGTCCTGCCGGTGCATCCAGCGGTCGATGTCGATGAGCGCCCGCCGTTCCCCGTCCACCGAGAGTTCGACCTGCTCGTCGAACGGCGTCGTCTGCCCGAAGAAGTTCCCGGTCGACTCGTGCTGGAAGGCGAGCCGGAAGACGTAGTCCCCGTCCGCGGTGAAGTTGTGCACGACGGAGATCCCGCCGCGCGTGCCGATCGGAGTGCCGGGCACGTGCTGCCGCTGCTCGGCGTATCGGGACACCTCGTATTCCGTCTCGCTCGGCGTGACGGTCGGGTCCCCGAGCGCGAGCCGGCTGATCTCGCTCGCCGCGGTCAGGTACCCCTCGAGCAGCGTCGCGGAGAGGTTCTGGACGTCCGCGATGTTGTCGAAGCCCGCGCTGATCGTCTCGTTCGGCAGGTAGGCGGAGGCGTCGATGTCGAGTCCGAGGAGCGCCCGGATCGAGCGTTCGTACTCCGCCCGGTTCAGCCGCTGGAACGAGCGGACGCCGGGGTCGGGGCGGTCGGCCGCCACGGCGTCGACACGCGCCTCGAGCGTTTCGGCGAGCGCGAGCAGGTCTTCGGGCGGCGGGCGCCGGATCCCCGGCGGCGGCATCATTCCGGCGCGGAGCTTGCGGATCATCTTCTCCGCCGTCTCCGCCTCGAGGTGGGCCATCTCCACCTCGAAACGCTCCAGCGAGAGGTTCCCCAGCACCCGGGTGTCGTTGTGACAATTCGTGCAGACCTGGTTCACGACCGTCTGCGGGATCGTGTCCGGGATGAATTCACGGGCCTGGGCGGGGAGAGGGGCGGAGAGAGACGAGCCGCCAGGAAGCGTGGAAATCAACCCCCAAAGCGCAATGCAGGACAGCGCAATCGCGAGTCTCTTCATGGAATCGCTCGTCCTCCACGACCGGCGGTGCGATCTGGCTCCTCGAACCTTCTCCTGCCTAACCCTCCAATATAGGGACGCCGACCCGATTTCGCCCTACGCGGATCCTCCGCGCCCCGCGGCTCCGCCCCGGTACAGCCTGTACATCCCGATGGTCAGCAGCGGAAGCACGAAGATGAAGAGGAAGGCCCAGCTCAGGGCGCCGTAGCCCGTCGCGATGAGGTCGATGATCCCGAACCGCGAGAGGAGCGAGGCGACGATGAGGAGAAGAACCGCCACGGCCGGACGCAGCGCAGAGGGCATTTGGGCCCGACGGGCCGCGAACACGCCTGCGACCCGCTCGTTGAACGCGTGGATCACGCCGGTGCCGGACTCGATGAGGGTGCCGAAGAGGACGACCTGGAAGGTGATCTGGAATCCCCGCGAACCGAGCAGTTCGAGGAGGTAGTTGGCGGGTACGGGGCGGTCCACGATGCCCGGGTACTGCCCCGCCATCGCCACGAGGAAGAGAACGCCGGGGATGATTGCGATCGGCCCGGTGAGGGCGCCCGCCCATAGCGCCTCCCGCCGCCGCCGAATGTGGCGCGTCGCGAACAGCATCGCGGGCACGAGCGACACCTGCAGCACCCCGTAGCGGAACCCGGAGAGCGCCCATCCCTCCCGTGCCTCGCCCGATGCGAACGCCGCGCCGATCGCCTCTCCGAAGGCGCCGATGGACCAGGCGAAGAACACCAGGTAGACGCCGTAGAGGACGAACGACCAGCCCGACAGGAAGCGCTCGATCGCGTCCGTCCCCTTGAAGACGAGGAAGCCGACGGTGACGAGGAGTCCGACCACGCCGGCCGCGTACGGCAGCCCGAACGTCTCGAGCAGGAACGTCCCCGCGGCGGAGCCGATCACGGCCAGGATGAGGAGGACGGCCGCAAGATACCCGATCTCGTACACGAACCAGCCGCGCCCCAGCAGACGCTGGAAGAACGTTCGGTAGTCGTATGTCCCGAAGACGCGTACGAACTCGAACGAGGCCATCGCGGTGATGCTGACGAGGATCGTGGACGGGAGGAGCATTCCCAGTAGTCCGCCCAGCGGACCGAAGCGGAGGAAGAACTCCACGAGTTCGCGCCCGGTTCCGTACCCGCCCGCGATGATGATGGACTGGAAGATGAACCCGGGGAGCAGATACCGCCGAAACCACGAAGTCATCGGCTCAATCCTGTCGTCGGCCCGGCTTTGCGCGTCCGTCGCGCCACGTCGCGAGCGGGATCGGGCTCGGCCGGCGCTCGCGTATCGTGGAGGAGAGCGACTCCAGCACGCGCATCGAGATGCCGCCCAGGTGCTCGCGCCACCGCTGGCGGCGCTCCTCCGCCGGCTCCCGGCAGCGCGCGAGATCGGGCTCCAGTATGCGCTCTCCGATGTCGCGGACGAGATCGGGCGCGCTCGTGATGAGGACGATCTCCGGCTGCATGCGAAAGCTCACGTAGTCGAAGTTCGCCGAACCGAGGACCACCGAGTCGTCGATCCGCATCACCTTCGCGTGCGTCATGGGACCGGGCAGCATGAGCACCTCGAAGCCTTCGCGCCGCGACGCGTCGAGCGTACCCCATTTCATGACGGCCCGGTTGTGATCCTCCGGCATCATCACCGTGACGTGCACGCCGCGGCGGTGCGCCCGGCCGAGGGCGCTCCAGAAGGGCTCGCTGATGTATGGGCACTGGACGACGATCCGGTGGGTCGCCCGATCGAGCGCGCGGGAGACGGCGTCGCGCAACCCGGCGTTGCCCCGGCCCTCGCCGACCACGATCTCGTCGCCGTCGATCTGCGCGGCGGCGGCCCGGTCGTGTCCCCGCCACGTGTGCTCGAAGTCCTCGCGCAGGAACGCCGCGATCCCCGGGCTCTCGATCCGGATCATGAAGTCGTGCCAGGCGAAGTTGTGCTCGCTGAAGTTGATGCCGCCCAGGTAGGCGATCCGGTCGTCGATCGCGACCAGCTTCTTGTGGTTGCGGGCGATGAGTCGGTGGAATCGCCGTCCCACGGGCCACGTGAACCTCACGGGCACGCCGCCGCGCTCCAGCCGGTCGCACATCTCGCCGGTGGCCGCGACCTCGCGCTGCAGGGCCGGGTCGCGCCGCGCCCGCGGCAGGCCGATGAACCGGTCGTTGATCAGGTACTTCGTCACGGCGTCGGCGACGATGCGCTTGCGCGGCGCTTCACAGGCCAGCACGGCTTCCGCCAGGCCCAGCCCGGCCGCGTCCCCCTCGAAGGAGAGCGTCTGTATGTAGACGTAGTCGCGCGCGCCGCGGATGTCGCGTTCGAGGCGTTTCCAGAACTCGGCCCCGCCGACGCAGAGTTTCATTACGCCGCCCCCCTCTCCTCGGCCCGGACGTCATCGACGTGTCGCCGCGCCTCGGCGAACAGCACGAACGCTCCCAGGATCGTCCCGAAAAACGTTGTGAGCAGCCGCCAGCCCACGACCCACAGCACCGTCACCTCGGCGAGCAGCACCCGATTCATCAGCAGGCCCGTCGAGGCCTCCGCGACGCCGGAGGCGCCCGGCGTCGGCGAGAAATAGAGGACGATGTGCTGCAGGAGCTGGAGTCCGATGAAGGAGAGGTCGACCGGCCCCTGGAGCGACGCCGCGAGGACGTAACCCATGAAGTACTTGTTGAGGTAGAGGACGGCGGTCGCGGCGCACACCCAGACGAGCGTCACCTTGCCGCGCGAGGCCACCGCCCGGACCCCGGAGGCCAGCCGGTCGATCTCACGGCTCAGCAGGCGCCTGCCCGCCGCCGCCCAGCGCCGGACCCGCGTCCCCCGCCTTGAAACCGCGTTGAGGAAGCGTCGGAGCAGCCGAACGGTTCGCCGCCGGGCCGTGACGGCCGAAATCAGCAGCCCGGCCAGCATCGCAATGACCGCCACCGCGACTGCGAGCGCGACCAGCACGCCCCGGGACAACGCCTCGCCCGGCAGAAACCCCAGGGCGGCGAGGCCGCCCAACGCGAAGAAAAGCAGCGTGGCCACGAACGTCAGCAATGAGCAGAGAATCGCTTCGGACAGCCGCGCCCCGCGCCGGCACAGCACGTAGAGTTGCGCGGCACCGCCGCCGGTCTGCGCCGGCGTGATCGCGCCCAGCAGCATGTTCGCCCAGTTCGCCCGCATGCAGTGCCAGAGCGGGACGCGCGAGAAGACGCGGCCGTCGAGGAGCAGCCGGTATCGGAGGCCGCCCAGCGTAAAATCCAGTGCGAGCAGCGCCAGCAGCGCGACGGCGAACCCCGGCGTGATGCGGGCGAGGATGCTGTCGAGTTCGGAAGGAGGGCGCCACCGGATGAGCGCCACGAGCCCCAGCGCGGTGAGTCCGCCGAACGCGAGCGTGCCGACGATCAGCTTGCTTCGCGCGGGGATGGGGGAACTCGGTTGGGGACTCGCCACTCGTCCTTCTCTCCTGGGGCCGGCCGAAAGGGAGTGTTACGCCTCGCGGGGGGCGGTGAGATTCAACGAGCCCGCGCGGACCGTGAGCCGCGCGGGCTGAGCGGTGGGAAACTCGCGCTACGTGCCGGTGTTGGCGATGGACTCGCGGATCTTCTCGACGGTGAGCGCGGTCCGGTAGGCCCGGAGCTTGAGGCCGATCTCGATCGTCTTCTCCTTCGGGGCGATCGGGACGCCGTTGATCTTCGCGAGCCCGGCCTCCACGCGCTGGTCGTAGCGGACGACGGTGGGGTCGACGGTCATCATCAGGCTCGTGATGCCGAAGCTGTCGTGGATGCCGTCGTTCTCCGTCTCCACGATCCCCAGCTCGGACTCGAGGAAGTCCCCGCCTCCGTAGCGGTAGTACTCGGGGATGTGATGGGCGTGGGCGTCGTCCCAGCGCTCGTTGAGGCGTGCCGCGACGTTCGCCATCCCCTGCACGTTCCCGCCGCTGTCGCCGATGAAGACGATGTGTTCGAAGCCGTGCGCCCGGAGGCTCGAAGCGACGTCATCCAGCACCGCCTCGAAGGTCTCCTGGCGGAGCGAGATCGTGCCGGGGTAGCGCATGTGGCCGGAGGGTTCGTCGATATTTCCCTCGGGAACGAGCTTCATGACCGGCGCGCACAGCGCGCTGCCCAGCTCCCGGGCGATGGCCTCGCACGTCCCCTGCAGCACGTAGTTGTGCTTGCCCGTGGCGACGTAGGGCCCGTTCTGCTCGATGCCGCCCGTGGAGACGATCGCGATGTTGTACCCGTCCGCCATCATGTCGCGGACTTCCATCCACGTGAGTTCCTCGATCCAGATCGAGTCGAACATCTCGATCGGGCGCTCCGAGACGAGTTCGGCGTCGATCCGCGCCTCGTATTCCGCCATGAGACGGGCGCGCTCCTCCGGCGTCATGTCCCGGTTCTGGCCCATGGCTCCGGCCGGGACTGCGAGGGGGATCGCCACCAGGGCGATCAGGGCGGTCAACGTCGAACGGGCGTGCGTCATCGTCCTCCTCCTGTTTCCTCGTGCCGGACCGGAATCGGCCGGCCCGGAGCCGGGCCGGATTGGCCGGACTACAACGGCGTGATATTTCACGTCATATTTTGGAGTGACACTGCTTTCGGGTGACGTTGCGGCCGAACAAATGTCCGGTCCGGGGAAGCCGGCCGGCAAGGGGACCATAACCATGGCAGATCGAAACGGGCGGCGGGCGGAGCCGGTCGCGATCATCGGAATGGCGTGCCGTTTTCCTGGCGCGTCGAGCATTCCGGCGTTCTGGCGATTGCTCGAGGAGGGCGGGAACTCCGTCCAGGAGGGGGTCCCCGGTTCCGGCGTGGGGCGTTGGGGTCAGATCTTCGGGGACAACGCGGTCCTGAGCGACGGCTGCCGTTTCGGCGCCTTCGTGGACGATATCGACCAGTTCGACGACGCGTTCTTCAGGATCTCACCCGTCGAAGCGGAACTGCTGGATCCGCAGCAGCGCATGATGCTGGAGACGAGTTGGGAGGCGCTCGAGGACGCGGGGATCGATCCCGACGGGCTGAGGGAGACCCTCACCGGCGTCTACACCGGGATCAGCAACGACGAGTATCGAATGCTCGTCGTGGACTCGAGCAAGCCTGCCGAGGCGGCCAGCTGCCTCTACGCGCTCAGCGGCACGAACCTGAACGGCACCAGCGGCCGGGTCTCCTTCGTGCTCGGGCTCCGGGGGCCGGCGAAAGCGGTGGACGCCGCGTGCGCGTCCTCCATGGTCTCGGTCCACGACGCGGTGGCGGACTTGCAGCAGGGCAGGGCGGATCTGGCCATCGCCGGCGGCGTGCAGGCGATCCTCAACGGCCGCATCTACGAACTCCGCGCGGACGCGATGATGCTGTCGCCCGATGGGCAGTGCAAAACCTTCGACGCGTCGGCCAACGGATACGTGCGGGGCGAGGGGTGCGGGGTCGTCGTCCTCAAGCGGCTGAGCGAGGCGGCGGCGGACGGCGACCGGATCTGGGCCGTGATCCGCGGATCGGCCGTGAACCACGGCGGAGCGAGCACGGGGCTCACGGTGCCGCACACGCCGGCGCTGGAGGAGGTGATGGAGACGGCGCTGGCGGATGCGGGCGTCTCTCCCCTCGAGGTCGACTACCTGGAGGCCCACGGGACGGGAACCACGGTGGGCGACCCGATCGAGGCCAACGCGGTGGTGGCGGTCTACGGGAAGGGCCGGGATGCGGACAACCCCCTTCTCATGGGCTCCGTGAAGACGAACATCGGGCACCTGGAATCGGCCGCGGGCGTGGCGGGCGTGATCAAGGCGGCGCTCGTCCTCAACCGTGGCGTGATTCCGAAGCACCTCCATTTCCACGATCCCAACCCGAGCCTCGACTGGGACCGCCTTCCGCTGCGGGTGACCTCGTCGATGATGGAGTGGCCGAGCCGTCCGGAAGGGCCGCGACGCGCGGGGGTGAACTCGTTCGGGATCTCGGGGACGAACGCCCACCTCGTGATGGAGGAATACCGCGTCCCGGACGAGGCCGCGGACGAAGCCCGGGCCGATGGGGGCTGGGTCGCGGGCGCCGGGGTGCCGGTGGCGGTTTCCATGTCGGAGGCGGTGGCGGACGTGCCCGTGCCGGAGGGCATCGGCCCGCGCGCGGCGCGCCTGCTTCCACTGTCGGGCAAATCCGGGGACGCGCTCCGCGACCTCGCCGGACGGTACGTGTCGTGGCTGGACGAGCACGCCGAGGAATCTTCGTCCGGGGACGGCGCCTCGGGCCGGCTCCTCTCGGACATGGCGTGGACGGCCGGTGTGGGACGGAGCCACTTCGACCACCGCGCGGGCGTCGTCTTCCGCGACGCTGCGTCGCTGCGGGAGCGGCTTGTCGCGCTGGCCTCGCTGGATCGGGGTGCTCCGGCGGGAGCGCCGGCCCGGGTGGCCTTCGCCTACACGGGGCAGGGGAGCCAGTGGGCCGGCATGGGAGCGGCGCTCTACGAAAGCGAGCCGGTGGCGCGGGCCGTCCTGGACCGCTGTGAGGCGGTCTTCGTCGAAGAGAGAGGCGCTTCGCTGCTCGACGTGATGTTCGGCCGGCCGGGCGGGACCGGGGATCTCGGGGACACGGCGTGGGAGCAGCCCGCGCTCTACGCGCTGGAGTGCGCGCTGACGGCGCTGTGGGCAAGTCTCGGCGTCCGCCCCGACGTGGTGATCGGGCACAGCATCGGCGAACTCGCGGCGTCGCAGGCTGCGGGCGTGTTCTCCCTCGAGGACGGGATGCGTTTCGCCGCGGCGCGCGGGGCGCTGATGTCGCGCATGGCGGAGGGCGGCATGGCCGCGGTGTTCGCGTCGCCCGAGCAGGTAGCGTCGACGGTCGAGGCCGTGAACGCGGAGGCGTCCGGCGTCGGGCTGAGTATCTCGGGCTACAACGGCGGTCATCAGGTGGTCTCCGGCCCGGTTGCCGACATCGAAGCCATCTCGAAGCGATTCGAGGCGGAGGGCGTCCGGGTCCGGCGTCTGAACACGAAGCGGGCGTTCCACAGCGCCCTCGTCGATCCCATCCTGGACGAACTCGCGGCGTCGCTCGACGGGGCAGCGATCGAGGCGCCGTCCCTCACCGTCGTCAGCAACCTCACGGGCCGGGCGGTGGAGGCCGGGCAGACGCTGGACGGGGCCTACTGGCGGCGGCACGCGCGCGAGCCGGTGGCCTTCGCCCAGGGTGTCGGGACGTTGGCGGACCTCGGCGTCGACCTTGTGCTGGAGATCGGTCCTCGATCGCTGCTGGCCCCGATGGCGGCCTCCGCCTGGCCGGAGTCGCCGCAGACGCCGGCTCCGGCGGTCCTGTCGAGCGTCAACGCGCCGCCCGCCGATGCGCCCGGGGCCGAGGGCGCGGACAGTTTCGTGGAGGCGGTCGCCGCGGCGTACGAGGCAGGTTTCCCGATTCGCTTCGCCGGACTCTTCGCCGGGGAGACGCGGAGACGGATCTCGCTCCCCAGCTACCCGTTCCAGCGCGTCCGCCACTGGCTCGCGCCGCCGAAACGCCGTCGTGGAAGCGCGGGCCACCCGCTGCTGGGCGCCCGCCACGAGTCCGCCCGCGGCGAGATCACCTTCGAGACGGATGTGTTCCCCTCGGATCCGGCCTGGATGGACGACCATCGGGTGTTCGGCCGCGTCGTGGCGCCCGGCGCGCTGTACGGGGCCATGACGATCGCCGCCTCCCTCCTCGAGGAGGGCGGGTCGGTGGTCGTGGAGGAGATGCAGCTGCACAACCCGCTCGTCTTCGATGAGGACGAGGACGAAACGGATGCGGCGGGGCGGACGCTGCAGGTCGTGCTCGACGCCCGCGACCCGTCGGCGCCGCGCGGCGTCCAGATCTTCAGCCGGGGGAGCGAAGGCGTCTGGACGGTCCACGTGGAGGGCCATCTCGCGGCCGGCGTTCCCGACCCCGAAGACAGCGCCCGCATCGACCTGGAGAGCCTGAGGGCCGATCTCTCGCCCGTGGACCCGGCGGAGTACTACCGGCACCGCGCGAGCACGGGGGTCGATCTCGGTCCGTCCTTCCGCACGCTGGAGCGAGCCTGGTCCGGCCCGGGGGAGGCGGTGGCCGAGGTGTCGCTGCCGAGAGCCATGGCGGGACACGGGCTGGACGTGCATCCGCTCGTGCTGGACGGCTGCTTCCAGGCCGTCGGCGTGGCCCGCAACGTGGCGGGGTCGGAAGGCGGCGCCACGTATCTCCCGTTCGGCTGGGAACGGCTGTGGCTGGCCGGGCGGCTGCCCGACCGGGTGGTGTGCCATGTGCGCCTGAGCGAAGCGTCGCGCGCCGCGGAGTCCGAAGGGGGCGAGCCCGCGGAGGTGCTGAGCGGCGAGTTGCGCATCTACGACCCGGACGGCGCGCCGCTCGGCCGGCTGAGCGGCTACACGGTGAAGCGGGCCACGCGGCAGGCCATGCTCGCGGCGGTCGAGGGGATCAAGGACCTGCTGTACGAGGTCGCATGGCGCGAGCGCGAACTCCCGCTGGGCATCGCTCCCGCGGATTTCTTCCCGAGCCCCGCCGCCATCGCGGAGAACGCACAGTTGTTCGCCGGCTACCTGACCGACGCCGGGGTCGATCCGGACGACCGGAACGCCATGCTGGCGGACCTCGAGCGCTGGTCGCATGCCCGCGCGCTGGCGACCCTCGAGGAGCTGGGCTGGCGGAGGAAGGCCGGGGAGGCGGTGGACCCCGAGGGACTCCGGCAGGAGCTGGACGTGCTCCCGGAACACGGGCGCCTCTTCCGCCGCATGTTCGAGATGCTCGCCTGGTCCGGGGTAGCGGAGGAAACGGCCGACGGCTTCCACATCCTCGTGGGGCCGGACGATCCGTTGCCGGAACAGCTGCCGCGGGATCTCGACGAGTTCGCGACCGGGATGGCCGGCCGCTATGCGCACGGTCTCACGGAGGTCGGCCTCTTCCGGCGCTCCGGCGAGGCGCTCGCCGACGCGCTCCGGGGCGAGGCGGATCCCCTCACGCTCCTGTTCAGCAGCGGGGAGCCGACAGCCGCGGATCTGTACCTCAAGGCGCCCGTCGCGCGCGCGGCGAACGAACTGCTGGCGGAGGCGGTGCGGGCCCTGGTGGCCGCGCTCCCCGACGGCCGGCGGCTGCGGGTGATCGAGGTCGGAGCGGGGACGGGGTCGGCGACCGCGTCGGTCCTGCCCGAGCTTCCGGCGGGGCGGTTCGAGTACGTGTACACCGACATCTCCGCCGGTTTCTTCGCGGAGGCCGAGGCGCGCTTCGGCGACGGCGGCGGGTGCATCGAATACCGTCCGCTGGATATCGAGAAGGACCCCATCGCCCAGGGCTTCGACGCCCACGGCTACGACCTCATGATCGCCTCGAACGTGCTGCACGCGACGCGATACCTGGAGGAGACGCTCGGACACTGCCGCGACCTCATGGCGCCGTCCGGGCAGCTGGTCGCGCTCGAGAACCTCACCGGCCTGGGCTGGATGGACCTCACGTTCGGGCAGCTCGACGGCTGGTGGCGCTTCGCCGACGACTACCGTCCGCACCACGCGCTGGCCGGCCCCGGCGTGTGGCGGCAGGCCCTCGGCGACGCGGGCTTCGAGGCGGTGAAAGTCCTCGGCGTCGACGAGTCCGATCCCGACATGCAGCTCGACAAGGGCGTGATCGTGGCGCAGGGCCCGGCGAAGGTGGCGGAGCCCGCGGGCGCGTGGGTGCTTGCGGCGGACGCTGGCGGCGTGGCGGAGCGGCTGGCCGCCGAGATGAGGGCGCGGAACCAGACCGTCGTCGTGGCGGACGGAAAGAGTGCCGGCGACCGCGAGGCGTGGCGGTCGCTGATCGAGAGTCTGCCCGAGGATGTCCCGTTCCACGGCGCCGTGCATCTCGCGGCGCTGGATGGCCACGGGGAGCGCGCCTCGACCGATGAAATGGCGGCGGACATCGAGGGCGCGGTGGCGAGCGCGCTCGCGCTCGTGCAGGGCGTGGGCGATTCGGACCTCACCCCCGAGAAGGGCGTGTGGTTCATCACGCGCGGGGCGCAGATCCTCGAGCGGGAGCGGGGCGGGGAACTCGCCGGGGCCGCCGTGTGGGGGTTCGGCAAGGGCGTGGCCCGGGAAGCGGCGCACCTGCAGGCACGGATGCTCGATCTGGATCCCGGCTCGATGGCGCCGGAACCGGATCTCGTGAACGAATTCCTCTACCCCGATCCCGAGAACCACATCGCGTACCGCCGCGGAAGCCGTCGGGTGGCGCGTCTCGTGCGGATGGACTCGGGCCCCGAGCGCCTCGAGTTCCCGGAGGAGACGGAATGGGTGCTGGCACCGGACACAGGGGGCGTGTTCGACCGGCCGCACGTACAGCCCCTGACCGCGCGGCCGCTGGAACCGCTTGAAGTCCGCGTGGCGGTCGAGGCCTCCGGCCTCAACTTCTGGGACGTGTTCCGGTCGCTCGGCTTCATCGAGGAGGGGCTGCTGGGGCGGGAAATGTGCGGCCACATCCTCGAGGTGGGTTCCGACGTGTCCTCCGTGGCGGTCGGCGATCACGTCGTGGGGTTGGGGTTCGGCGCCTTCGCGCCCCAGATGATCACGCACGAGGAACTCGTCGCTCCCGCGCCGGAAGGCTTCTCCGTCAGCGGCCTGGCGACGGTGCCGAGCGCGTTCGTGTCGGCGGCGCTGCCCTTCGAACTGTCCGGGCTGGAAGCGGGCGAACGGGTGCTCGTGCACGCGGGCGCGGGCGGTGTCGGACTGGCCGCGATCCAGCTCGTGCAGGCGGCCGGCGCGGAGGTCTTCGCCACGGCCAGCGCCCCGAAACAGGCGTATCTGCGTTCGCTCGGCGTCGAGCATGTGTTCGACAGCCGCACGACGGACTTCGGGGAGGAGATCCTCGAGGCGACGGGCGGCGAGGGCGTGGACGTGGTCCTGAACAGCCTCACGAGCGAGGGCTTCATCGACGCGAGCCTCGCCTGTCTCCGGCAGGGGGGCCGCTTCGTCGAGATGGCCCGGCGCGACATCCTCACCGAAGAGGAGATGGCGGCCGTGCGTCCGGACGTGGGCTACTGGATCCTCGAACTGGACGTGGTCAAGAAGACGGACCCCGCATGGGCGGGGCGGATCCTGCGGGACTTGATGGCCCGCGTCTCGGCCGGAGAACTCGAGCCGATCATCCACAGCCGGTGGCCGCTGGCCGAAGCGGGCGCCGCACTGTCGTTCATGCGCTCGGCCCGCCACCTGGGGAAGATCGTCGTGACGACGCCTCCGCTCGTGCGGGGCGCGTTGCGCGCGGATCGGAGCTACCTGGTGACGGGCGGCCTGGGCGGGATCGGGATCGCCGTGGCCGACTGGCTCGCCGAACGGGGCGCCGGAGCGGTCGTGCTGAACGGACGACGGGACCCGGACCCCGAAGCCGAGGAACGATCCGCGCGCTCCGGCAACGCGGCGCGACGATCCAGGTCGAATTGGCCGACATGACCGACCAGGGGGCCATCGACGGGATGCTCGAGCGCATCGAGCGCGATCTGCCGCCGCTCGGAGGCGTGATCCACAGCGTGGGCGTGCTGTCGGACGGCGCGCTCCCCAATCAGAGCTGGGAGCGGTTCGAGAGGGTGCTGTGGCCCAAGATCCTCGGCGCTTGGCACCTGCACCGCGCCACGGTGGACCGCGACCTCGACTTCTTCACGCTCTTCTCGAGCCGGGTCGGCGTCATGGGCAACCCGGGCCAGACGAACCACGCCTCGGCCAACGCCTTCCTGGACCAGCTCGCCGGCCACCGCCGCGCACTGGGACTCCCGGGACAGGCCATCGCGTGGGGCGCCTGGTCGGACATCGGCGAGGCAGCGGAACAGCGCGACCGGATCGACCGGCAGCGGTCGGCGCTCGGAGGCCGCTGGTTCACGCCGCAGCAGGGCATGCGGGCGTTCGACCGGCTCGTGCGGCAGGACGCCACCACGTCCGTCGTCATGTCGATGGACTGGGACGTGTTCGAGGAGGCGGTCGAAGATCCCCCGCCCATGCTCGAGGATCTCCTTTCCGCCGTGTCCGATGCCAGGGCGGGCGACGACGCTTGCTCCGAGGACGTCCTCACCCGGCTTCGGGGGTCGCTGGCGGCGGAGCGCGAGGACCTCCTGGTGTCCTTCGTGCAGGGAGAAGTGCAGGCCGTCCTGCGCCTGTCGTCGGCTCCGGCCCCCACGGTGGGGTTCTTCGATCTCGGGATGGACTCGCTGATGGCCGTGGAGTTGCGCAACCGGCTGAACCGGGCGTTCGCCGGGACGTACACGGCCCCGAATACGCTCGTGTTCGACTATCCGAACATCGCCGAACTCGCCGCGCATCTGGCCGAGGAACTCGGGGAAGGAGGCGACGCGCCGGCCCCGGCCGCGGCGCCCGTGCCGGAGCCCGCGGCCGAGGTTCGGGCCCAGCCTTCCGAGGGCGACCCGGCCCGGGACGAGGACGACGGCGTCGCGATCGTCGGCATGGCGTGCCGTTTCCCCGGCGCGCCGGACCTCGCCGCCTTCTGGCGCCAGCTCGAAGCCGGGACGGATGCGGTCACGGACGGGCGCCGGGACGCGGGCCCCTGGAACGGCGTGGCCGGAGATCCCGCCTCGGAGGATCACGACGCGCGCCGCGGCGCCTTCCTCGAGGACATCGACAAGTTCGACGCGCGCTTCTTCGGGATCACCCCGATCGAGGCGCGCATGATGGACCCCCGCCAGCGCCTCCTGCTCGAAACGACGTGGCACGCGCTGGAGGATGCGGGCCTGGATTCGGCGCAGTTGAAGGGCACGAATACGGGGGTCTACGCCGGAGTCACCACGGGAGACTACCGGGATCTCGCCGCGGCCATGGGCCACGGGCACGGGTACCTGGGGACGACGATGAGCGTGACCGCGGGCCGGATCTCCTTCGCGCTCGGTCTCACCGGTCCCGCGGTCCCGCTCGACATGGCGTGCGCTTCCTCGCTCGTGGCCGTCCACCAGGCCGCCGCCGCGGTCCGGCAGGGAGAAGTGGAACTGGCCCTCGTCGGAGGCGTCAACGCGATCCTGTGGCCCGAGACGGCCACGTTCATGAAGGAGGTCGGGCTGCTCTCGGCGAGCGGATTCTGCCACACCTTCGATGCGGCGGCGGACGGGTTCGTGCGCGGCGAGGGCTGCGGGATGGTCGTTCTCAAGCGGCACGCCGATGCGAAGGCGGACGGCGACCGGATCTGGGGCGTGATCCGCGGATCCGCGGTCAACCAGAACGGAACGAGCGCGGGGCTCACGGTCCCCAACGGGCCGGCCCAGGAACGCGTGATCGAGAGGGCGCTCGCCCAGGCGGGCGTCCCGCCGGCGTCGGTGGACTACCTAGAGGCGAACGGGGTGGGGTCCGATCTCGGCGACCCGATCGAGGTGCAGGCGGCCGCCGCCGTCTACGGCCGGGGACGCGACGAGGAGCGGCCTCTCCTCATCGGTTCGGTGAAGACGAACATCGGCCACCTCGAGTGCGCGGCCGGGATCGCGAGCCTCATCAAGGCCGTCCTGGCCATGAACGAGGGCCGGATACCGAAGCAGCTCCACTTCCACAACCCGAACCCCCATCTGGCCTGGGAGGACCTCCCGGTGCGGGTCACCGACGAGGCCGTGGCGTGGCCGGCAAACGGCGACCGGCCGCCCCGGGCGGGCGTGAGTTCGTTCGGGATTTCGGGGACGAACGCGCACGTCGTCGTCGAGGGGAACGGTGGGCCGGACCGCGCTGCCAGCCTGAACGGCGCCCGCATGCCCGCGGGTCCGGCGGTCGCCGTTCCGGTCGCCGTGCCCGAGTCGGCGGGTTCGCCGCCGCTCGCCGCCGCCGCTCCCCGGGAGGCCCGCGTCCTGCCTCTCTCCGCGAAGTCGCCCCGCGCGTTGAAGGAGCTGGCGGGGCTGTACATCGAGTGGCTGGAGGGGCACGGCGGGGAGACGCCGGAGGAGGATGGCGCCGGAGACTCGGTGCTCGCGGACATGGCATGGACGGCGGGTGTCGGCCGGACTCACCTCGCCCACCGGGCCGGCCTCGTGTTCCGCGACGCGACGTCGCTTCGCGAGGGGCTGAACGTCCTCGCGGAGCAGGCGGTCGACGACGAATGGCGCCGCGATGCCGGACCGGTCACCGCTCCGAAGGTGGCCTTCGTCTTCGCCGGAGAAGAGAACGCACGGGACGGCTCGGGCGCCGATCTGTACGATCGGGAGCCGGTCGTCCGCGCCATCCTCGATCGCTGCGACGCAGTGCTGAAGGAAGAACGGGACGGGGCGTCGCTCCTCGACGCGATGTTCGGTCGGGCCGGGGCGCCGGGGACGCCGCGGGACCCCGAGTGGGCGCAGCCGGCCGCGTACGCCCTGGCCTGCGCGCTCGCGGCGCTCTGGGCGAGCGTGGGCATCCGACCCGGCGCGGTGGCGGGCCACGGCGTCGGCGAACTGGCGGCGGCCTGGGCGGCCGGCGTCTTCAGCCTGGACGACGGGTTGCGGCTCGCCGCGGCGAGAGGGGCCGCCATGGCCCGGCCGAAACAGCGTCTGGCAGCCGCCGTGCCCGATGGCGAGGCGGGGGATTCCGCACACGATCCCCTCGACGACCTGGAGGCCGCGGCGAAGGAGATGGAGTTTTCCGCGCCTTCCGTGGCGATCGTCAGCCAGGTGACGGGTCGCAGGATGGACCCCGCCGGAGCACCGGATGGAGCCTACTGGCGCGAGCAGGCGCGTACACAGGAGGATCCGGGCCGCGCCTCCGAGGCGCTGGCGGATCTCGGCGTGGACCTCGTGGTGGAAATCGGGGCGGCTTCGTCCGCGGGTCCGACGGCGCTCTCCGACTGGCCGGACGCGGACGACGGCGTCGAAACGCCCTTCGCGGAGTCCGTGGCGAGCGCGTACGAGGCCGGCCTTCCCGTCTCCTTCGCGGGGCTGTTCGCGGGCGAAACGAGACGCCGGATCGCGCTCCCCGGCTACCCGTTCCAGCGCAGGCGCCACTGGATCGAGACCGGGGCTTGAACGCCACCGCGGCCGACGGCGGGTCCGGCGTCCGCTACGAGCCCGGCGAGAAGCCCCCGACGTCCCTGACGATCGGCGTCGGGCTCCAGCTCGCGGTCCTCAATATCGCGGCGATCGTGTTGATCCCGCTGGTCGTGATGCGGGCCGCGGGCGTCGGCGAGGCGTACCTGTCGTGGGCCGTGCTCGCTTCCGTCACCGTCTGCGGGCTGGCGACGATGCTGCAGGCGGTCCGGATGGGGCGCTTCGGCACCGGACACGTCCTCCTGATGGGCACCTCCGGCGCCTTCATCCCGGCCAGCATCATGGCGCTCACGGAGGGCGGTCCGGCGCTGCTCGCCACCCTCGTCGTGGTCGCCGCATTCATCCCCCTCCTGCTCTCCTGGCGGCTGTCGCTCTTCCAGCGGATCCTGACCCCATCCGTCTCCGGCACGGTGATCATGCTGATTCCGGTGACGGTGCTGCCCTTCGTGTCGGGGCTACTTGCCGCCGGGCCCGATGGCGGCGCGCTGCCGGGCGCTCCGCTCAGCTTCTTCGTCACGCTGATCCTGATCGGATGCCTCGCGCTGCGCGGGACGGGGGCGCTCCGCCTGTGGGCCCCGGTCATCGGCGTGATCGTCGGTACCGCGATCGCCGCCTTCTACGGCCTGTACGACGTGGAACGCATAGCGGCCGCGACGTGGATCGCTCTTCCGAGCGCGCGCCCGCCGGGCTTCGACCTCGAATTCGGGCCGGCCTTCTGGACGCTCCTGCCCTCCTTCCTGCTCGTGGCCGTGATCGCGGCCATCCGGACGATGAGCAGCGCCGTCGCGGTCCAGCGGGTGTCGTGGCGGCGCGCGAGTCGTGCGACCGATTTCCGGGCCGTGCAGGGCGCGGTGGCCGTGGACGGGGTGGGCAACCTTCTGGCCGGGTGCGCCGGCACGGTGCCGGGCAGCGCGACCACGACCAGCGTGCCCCTCACGCAGCTCACCGGGGTCGCGGCGCGCGGTGTGGGACTGGCGGCCGGCGCCGCCTTCATCGCCTTCGCCTTCCTTCCCAAGGTCTTTGCGGTCGTGCTCGCCATCCCGGATCCCGTCTTCGCGGCGTACCTGGCCGTGCTCCTCGCGATGCTGTTCGCGATCGGCCTCAAGATCGTCCTGCAGGGCGGCCTCGATGTTCGCAACGGCATCGTCGTCGGCCTCGCATTCCTCACCGGCGTCAGTCTGCAGTACGGGCTCATCCTCCCCGACCAGGTGTCCGCATTCGCCGGCGGCCTGCTGGCCAACGGGATGAACGCGGGAGGCTTCACCGCCATCGCGCTGACCTCTTTCCTGCGCCTGACCGGACCCCGCCGGGCACGCATCGAAACGGAGCCGGGTCCATCGGCGCTGCCCCGGATCCGGGACTTTCTCGGGAGTTTTGCGGCGAAGGCCGGCCTGGACGCGGAGGCCGCGGACCGCCTGGACGCCGCCGCCGAGGAGGCGCTCCTCTCGCTGGCCCGGCCGGAGGCGGCCGGAGACGACCCCTCCCGGCGGCGACTCGTCATGGCCGCCCAGCGCGACAAGGGTGAGGTGGCGCTCGAATTCGTCGTCGCCCCGCGGGACGAGAACCTCCAGGATCGTCTCGCGCTGCTCAGCGGAGAGGTGGAGGAGACCTCCGCGGAGAGCGAAGTGTCGCTGCGCCTCCTCCGGCACCTCGCTTCGTCGGTGCGCCATCGGCAGTACCACGACACCGACATCATCACCGTTCGGGTCGCGGTCTCCGCCGCGCGGAGCGGGGGCAAGTAGCGACGGTCCCGCGAGGCGGGCCGTCGGGGCCTACAGGCCGTGGCCCTCGAGGAAGTCGCGCATCAGTTCGACGCACTCCCCGGGATGCTCCACCTGCAGGAAATGCGTGGCTTCCGGTATGAAGTCGTAGTCGACCGTGTTGATGTGGCTGAGGTTGAACGACGGCATGTACGAGAACGTCATCGTGGGATCCGACCCGATGACCTTGGTCGGACAGGGAAGGGTCCCCAGGTCCACGAGGAAGGCGTAGGTGCGCGCGTAGGCGAAGATCTGCGCCTCGTATTCGCGGGGACACCGAAGTTCGACGCTCTCCCCGTCCGCGGATTCGCGGAGCACCGTGCGCGCCATCAGGTCCGCGGCCCCCGGCACCGCGCGCGACAGCACGAGATGATGGAGGAGTTCCGAGAACTCCGACGCTTTGCCGAACCGGTCCGTGCGGCGGCGTGCCAGTTCCGCCGACCGGTCGGCGGACTTGTCGAACTCGGCCTCGCCCAGCCTCGGCTTGAAGAGGGGGGGGTCGAAGAGGATCCAGGCGGCGAGTTCACCGGTTCGACCGGTGCCGAGCGAATCCGAGAGGAGCGCCGTCAGCGCCGAAAGAGAGTGGAAGGCGCCGATCGTCGGCGCCGGTCCGTAACGGGCCGCGATGGCCTCGACGACCTGTTCCTGGTCCCGGATCATGTTGGGGACATTGTGCTCGTCGCGCGGACCGATGGCGTTCCAGCCGTGGTTTCTCAGGTCGTAGACGAACACATCGAAGTCGTCCAGGAACCGCGACCAGAACGGATAGTACAGGTCGACCGCGAGACCGTTGCCGTGGCCCACGAGCAGACGGCGGCCGCCGGTGTTCCCATGTCGCCGCACTCTCGTGACGCTGCCGTCGTCGTGCCGGACATCGTCCACGGAATGCGGTTCCGGTATCTCCCAAAGGGCGCCGGAAGTCATGTCAGGCCGCCCCCCCGAACCGGTCGGCCCGGGGGGGCGCAGTCAAAGCCGGCGAGGTGCGTTCAGCCGGCCTGGGAGTCGATGTACGCGGCCAGCTTGCGCAGCGTGTCAAAGCACTCCGGGGGGATCGAGACGCCGAACTCCGACTCGACGACTTTCTTGAAGGCGACGGCATCGAGCGAGGAAACGCCTGAATCCGCGAGCCCACCATCCCACTGGGGTTCACGGCCCAGATCCAGATGCTCGTTGACGAGTTCTCTGAGGCGAGCTTCAGCGGCCATTGGAGCAGCCTTTCGCAAAGGGTATGGATTGGGTACGCCTGCGATGATTCGCGGGGCGATACTCTACCGCCCACGATACTCTAGCGCCGATGCCGACAGCGTCAAGCGCCGGCTCGTTTCCGATACTTCAGCCAACGATCAGGTCGAAGGCGCCGAGCGGAGCGACGAGCCGGTCCGCCAGCGCGTCGGCGAGCGCGGCCGGCGTGAAGTCGCGCTCCGCGCGGGCCTCGAACGCGATGCCCGGGACCTCCAGCACGCGGACTCGTCGCCCGGACACATGAAAGATCTGGTCGCGGGCCGGGCAGTCGGCCTCCGCGAGCCACGCCGCGAGAGCGGCGACGTGCTCGGGCCCGAACGGGTCGTATCCCGCCTCGTCGGGCCCCGCCAGCTGATCGGCGCCCGTCATGCCGGCGACCATGCGCGTTCGCGCCGAGGGCGAGATCACGTTCGAGCGGACGCCGTAGGGGGCTCCCTCGATGGAGAGCACCTTCGAGAGGCCGACGATGCCCATCTTCGCGGCCCCGTAGTTCGCCTGTCCGAAGTTCCCGCACAGCCCGGAGGAGGAGGTCGTGTGGATGACGGAGGCGGCGCGGAGCCGACCGGCCTTCGCCTCCGCGCGCCACCAGGCGAGCGCGTGACGGGTGGGGGCGGCGTGGCCCTTGAGGTGGACGGCCACGACGGCATCCCACTCGTCCTCCGACATGTTGAACAGCGCCCGGTCGCGGAGGATGCCGGCGTTGTTCACGAGCACGTCGAGTCCGCCGAAGGATTCGACCGCGAGGGCGATGAGGTCGTGGGCGGCGGTCCAGTCGGAGACGTCGTGACGGCTGGCCACGGCCCGGCCGCCGCCGGCCCGGATCTCGGCGCAGACGGATTCGGCTGGCCCGCCATCGGCGCCGTCGCCGTGCACGCCCGTGCCGAGGTCGTTGACGACGACGCTCGCCCCGCCGGCCGCCAGGGCGAGCGCGTGGGCCCGGCCGATGCCGCGGCCGGCGCCCGTCACAATCGCCACGCGCCCGGCGAGACGGCTCATGTCCGGACGCCCTCGCGCGCGGCCCGCCGCGTCAGCCGTCGATCCGCCGGCAGGCGGCCCCGAGGCGGCGGATGCCCTCCGCCATCTCATCTTCCGTGATGAGAAGCGACGGCCCGATCCGGATCACATGCCCGTTCAGGCCGCCACGCCCGATGAGCAGACGCTCCTCGCGGGCCGCCTCGAGCAGCGCCCCGGCCCGCCCGCCGTCCGGCGCTCTCCCGGAGCGGTCCTCGACCATCTCGATGCCCTGCATCAGCCCCATGCCCCGCACCTCCCCGATCCAGTCGTGCGTGCTCTTCAGCTCTTCGAGCCCCGCGCGAAGCTGCGCACCCCGCTCGGCGGCGCGGGCCCGCACGTTCTCGCTCGTCATCACGCCCAGCGTGGCGCCCATCGCGGCCATGGAGACCGAGTTGCCCCCGTACGTGGAGATCGACGGCCCCTGCCAGGCCTCGGCGATCTCCGGCCGCGTGACGGTCGCCCCCACGGGGAATCCGTTCGCGATCCCCTTCGCCATCACCATGATGTCCGGCTCGACGCCCCAGTGTTCGATCCCGAACCAGCGGTCCCCGGTCCGGCCGAACCCCGCCTGCACCTCGTCGATGATGAAGAGGCCGCCGTAGCTCCGGATCACCTCCGCCGCTCTCCGGAAATAGTCCGGGGGAGGCACGATGACGCCGGCCACGCCCTGGATCGTCTCGGCGAAGAAGGCGGCCGGCTTCCCGCCCGTGGTCGTCTCGATGACTTCCACGAGGTCGTCGATGAAGAAGTCCGTCGCCTCGGGGCCGGCACCGACCGGAGATCGGTAGAGGTACGGCGACCGGGCGTGCACGACCCCGTCGACGCCCCCGCCGGGCAGACGCCAGGCGCCCTGCGCCGTCATGTGGCTCGTGAGCGTGCTCCTGCCCGAATAGGAGAGCCGCAGCGCGACGATCTCGTGCCGCCCCGTGTACAGGCGCGCCGTCGCGACGGCGGATTCCACCGCCTCCGTGCCGCTGTTCGTGAAACAGCTTGTGCGGAGGGCGCCCGGCGTGATTTCCGCCAGGGAGCGCGCAGCCTCGATCTGGCCTTCCGTCACGTAGAGGGCCGAGGTGTGTCCGAGCCGCTCCATCTGTGCGCGCGCCGCCTCCACGACCGCCGGGTTACAGTGGCCGACCGAAGTCGTGAGGATGCCCGCGAACAGATCCAGGTACTCGTCGCCGTCCACGTCGGTGAGCCAGACGCCCTCGCCCCGGGAGAGCGCGAGCGGCTCGCCGTAGTAGGGACGAACCCAGGGATAGAGGTAGTCGCTCTGCGCCGCGGTCAGCGCCCGCGTCCGGGACTCCGTCTCCGGTGCGGCGGCGGCGGAGTGGGTCGAGGATGTCTGCGGGGCGGTCTGTACGTTGCTCACGAGTGTCTCCTGGTTCCTGGCGTCAGTCCCAGCGGTAGAAGCCGCGTCCGCTCTTCCGGCCGAGGCGGCCCGCCGCCACCATCCGCTCGAGCAGGGCCGGAGGCTCGAAGACGGGCGATCCCAGCGCCTCGTGCAGGTAGCGGGCGATGTCGAGCCGGACGTCGAGTCCGACGAGGTCTCCAAGTTTCAGCGGTCCCATGGGATGCCGGTAGCCAAGCATCATCGCGGTGTCGATGTCCTCCGCGCTCGCCACGCCCTCCTCCACCATGCGGATCGCCTCCAGCCCGAGCGCAAGCCCGAGTCGCGAGGAGGCGAACCCGGGCGAGTCGGCGATGACGATCGGCGTCTTCCCCAGGCGCTCGGCGACCTCCCGCGCCGTCGCCACGGTTTCGTCGGAGGTCTCCGCCCCACGCACGATCTCGACGAGCGCCATGATGTGGACGGGGTTGAAGAAGTGCATCCCGATCACGCGGTCGGGCGACGGGAGCCCCTCCGCGAGCGCGGTGATGGAAAGGGAAGAGGTGTTCGTGGCGAGCAGGGCGCCGTCGGCGGCCGCCTCCGCACACCGCGCGAGAACCTTTTGCTTGAGATCGAGCTTCTCCGGAACGGCTTCGATTGCGATCCCGACACCGGCGGCGGCTTCGCTCAGGTACCGGCTGTACGACAATCCGTCGAGCGCACGGTCGCGCGCTTCGGGCGTAACCTTCCCGCGCTGGATCCCCTTGCGGAGGTTGGCTTCGATGCGCTCGCGCGCCGTCTCCAGCACGTCGGGCATGACGTCGAACAGCCGGGTGTCGTAGCCGGCCATCGCCGCGACCTGGGCGATCCCGTGTCCCATCGTGCCGGCCCCGAGCACGGCCAGCGCCGGACGAGCCGTCATTCGATCCAGTCCTCCGGGTTCATTTCCGGTTCGGGGCGGAGCGAGTACCGGCGCACGACCTCGATGGCCTCGAAGCCGAGGTCATCGGCGAGCGCGTTCGCGATCAGGTTGTCCGCTCCGGTAAAGAGGCGCACCTCGTGGATGTCCCAGTCCGTCGCCCACTCGAAGGCCGCGCGCAGCAGGCGCCGCAGGTTCCCCTTGCGTCGCTCCTCCCGCCTCACGAACGGGGTCTGGATGCGCACGTAGCGCGGCGGGTCGAACAGGGGCTCGTTCTCCTCCACGAAACAGACGAGCATGCCGTCGAGGCCGCCGTCTTCCGCCTCCAGCACGAAGACGACGCTCGTGGCCTCTTCGATATGGCGGCGGAACATCCCCGCGCGCGTTTCGAGCGCGTCCGTGCGAAGCCGGCGGTAGGCGGGATTGAGGGCATGAATCCGCATGTACCGGGTCCACATCGCGACGAGTTCATCGATGTCGCCGACGTGGGCCTGTCGAATGGTGACGGTCTCAGACACGCTCACCCGCCTCCGTCGTCCCCGGGTTCTCCGCCTCTCCGCCGCCCTCGCCGCCGCTCCCGAACCGGGGCGTCCGCTTCTCGACGAACGCCCGGACGCCTTCGAGCGCGTCCGCGGACTCGAAGCACGCCTTCTGCGCCGCTGTCTCGTAGTCCATCATCTCGCCGAAACTGGACGAGAGGGAGCGCCGCACCGCTTCCTTCGCGAGCCGGAGGGGCAGGGCCGGCTTCCGCGCCAGCGTGCGCGCCCACTCGCGGGCGAGCGGCATGAGCTCCTCCGGGGGGACCACGCGGTTCACGAGCCCCATTCGTTCGCACTCGGCGGCCGGAACCATCTCCGCGAAGAAGAAAAGCTCCGCGGCGCGCGCCGGACCCACGAGACGGGGCACGGCGTAGGTCCCGCCCCAGTCCGGGTGGAGGCCGATGCGGTTGAAGGTCTGGCCGATCGACGCCGTCTCGGAGGCGATCCGGAGGTCGCAGGCGAGGGCGAGGTTCGCGCCGCCCCCCGCCGCGGGCCCGTTCACCGCGGCGATCACGGGCTTGGGCATCCCCCGGATGGCCCCCGCGACCCGGCGTCCCGCCTCGACCAGGGCGACGGCCTCGTCGACCGCCCGCGTTTCGATGAGATGGGTGAGGTACTTGACGTCGGCGCCGGCGCAGAACGCCCGCCCGGTTCCGGTGATGATGACCGCGCGCACCCCGTCGTCCGCGCCGAGCGCCTCGATCCCGCCGGCGATCTCGCTCCGCATCTCACCGATGAATGCGTTGAGCTTGTCCGGCCGGTTCAGCGTGAGCGTCCCCACGCCGTCCTCGATCTCGATCAGGACGTGTGCCTCGCTCATGTCGACCCCGCCGAATCCGCCGGCGTCATGCCGTGTCCGCGTCGCGGTGCACGAGGAGCGCGATCCCCTGGCCGACCCCGATACACATGGTGACGAGCCCGTGGGCTGCGCCCCGCCGCCGCATCTCGTGCACGAGCGTCGTGAGGATCTTGGCGCCGGTACAGCCAAGCGGATGGCCGAGCGCGATCGCGCCCCCGTTCACGTTCACGCGGTCCGGATCGAGGCCGAGTTCGGCGATGCAGGGCAGGGCCTGCGCGGCGAACGCCTCGTTGAGTTCAATCAGGTCGAGGTCATCAACCATAAGTCCCGAGCGTTGAAGGGCTTTGCGGGTGGCGGGCACGGGGCCGATCCCCATCCGCTGCGGCTCCACGCCGGAGACCGCCGAGGCCCCCACGCGGGCCATCGGCCGAAGGCCGAGTTCGTCCGCTGCGGCCCGGCTTGTAATGAGGACGGCGGCCGCCCCGTCGTTGATGCCGGAAGCGTTGCCCGCCGTCACCGTGCCGTCGGCCCGGAAGGCGGCGCGCAGGCGGGCGAGCTGTTCGGGGGTCGTGCCGGGGCGGGGGTGCTCGTCGCCCTCCACCCGCAGGGGGTCGCCCTTCCGCTGCGGGACTTCGATCGGGACGATCTCGTCGGCGAACCGGCCCGCCTCGATCGCGGCGGCGGCGCGGCGCTGGCTCTCCACCGCGAAGGCGTCCTGCTCCCCGCGTCGGACGCCGTGGTCCTCCGCCACGACCTCCGCGGTCTCGGCGAGCGGGATCGTCCACGGCTCCGGCATGGCGGGGTTCGCGAAGCGCCAGCCGACGGTGGTGTCCGCGAGCTTCGGCGGCACGCGCGAGAAAGCCCGGTCCGTCTTCAGCATGACCCACGGCGCGCGGGACATGCTCTCGACCCCGCCCGCGATGAACACGTCGCCCTCGCCGGCCCGGATCGCATGCGCCGCGGCGACGACCGCCTGCAGCCCGGACCCGCAGAGCCGGTTCACGGTCTGGCCCGCGACCTCGACGGGGAGTCCGGCCAGGAGGCCGGCCATGCGGGCCACGTTGCGGTTGTCCTCGCCGGCCTGGTTCGTGCACCCGGCGATCACGTCCTCGATGCGGCCGGCCGGGACCCCGGTCCGCTCCACAAGGGCGCGGATCGCGTGCGCCAGGAGGTCGTCGGCCCGAATCGACGAGAGCGCGCCGCCCGCGCGTCCCACCGGCGTGCGGACGGCGTCGATGATGACCGGCGTGCGGTCGGCGCCGCTCATCGCTCCGCTCCCTGCTCCTGCCGTCTCTGCCCGATCCGCCGCGCCCTAGCGGCCCGCGAACTCGGGTGCCCGCCGCTCGACGTAGGCCGCGAGACCCTCGCGCGCATCGTCCCCCTGGAAGAGCAGCTGCTGCAGCTCGCGCTCGATCGCGAGGCCCTCGGAGAAGGGCACCTCGACCCCGCTGCACACCGACCGCTTGATGCGGCCCACCGCGCGCGACGCCTTGTGGGGCGGCGTGAACTGCCGCGCGTACTCCATCACCTGCGCGTGGAATTCCTCGTCATCCCCCTCGAACACCTTGTTCACGAGCCCCAGTTCCAGCGCCTCCTCGAACCCGAAGGTGCGGCCCTCCGCCATCAATTCGATGGCCTTGGGCTTCCCGAGCAGCCGGCCGAGCCGCTGCGTCCCGCCCGTCCCCGGGAGAACGCCGAGGTTGACCTCGGGCAGCCCGATCTTCCCCGCGTCCCGGCGGGCGATCCGGATGTCGCAGGCGAGCGCGATCTCGAGTCCGCCGCCCACGGTGTGCCCGTTGAGGGCGCCGATCACGAGCTTGGGCGTGTGCTCGAGGCGGGTCAGCGTCTCGTTCGCGTGCAAGCAGAAGAAGTACTTGAAGTAGGGGTCCGAGGTCTGGAGCATCTTGATGTTCGCCCCGGCGGAGAAGAACCTGTCTCCCTCGCCCCGGATGACGATGACGTGGACGTTCTCGTCGAAGCGCGCGCGCAGGATCGCGTCGTCCAGGTCGCGCATCATCTCGTACGTGTATGTGTTCGCGGGCGGGTCGTCGATCGTGAAGACCGCGACGCCGTCGTCGGCCGCATAACGAATCAGCGTGTCAGCCATGGATTCCTTCCTCTTGAGAACCACTCGAAAGATGAGGTGCGAGAGGCCGCCGCGCCGGGCCTTCCCCCGGCTTGCGGCGGACGGTCAAACTATCCCGGCTCCCGCGTGACGTACAGTGAGTTCTCCACGAGTTCCGCTCCGTCACGCGGACGCGATTCGGAGCGCAACGTGGAGTCGGCCCGGGGTGTCGTGACCAGAGTGAAGACCTTGCTCGCATGCTGAGACGCTCCGGACTCGGCGTCCTGTTCGGGACGGTGATGGTGGACATGATGGGTTTCGGCATCGTCCTCCCGCTGCTCCCGTTCTACGCCGAGGAACTGGGCGCCTCGCCGCGCTGGGTCACCCTCATCATCGCTTCGTTCTCCATCACGCAACTCCTGTCGGCACCGATCTGGGGACGGTTCTCCGACCGGGTGGGACGCCGGCGCCTCCTCCTCATCGGGCTTCTGGCGTCGGCGCTCTCGTACCTCCTGTTCGCGCTCGCGGACAACCTGTGGCTCCTCCTCATCTCTCGCGCGACGGCGGGTGCCGCCGGCGGGACGCTCGGGATCGCGCAGGCATACGTCGCGGACTCCACGGAGGGCGAGGAACGGGCCCGGGGACTCGGCTTCATCGGGGCCGCGTCCGGCCTCGGGATCATGCTCGGACCGGCGATCGGCGGGTTCTTCAGCCGCTTCGGGCTGGGAGCACCGGGTTACGTCGCCGGGGGGCTGTGCCTGCTGAACCTGATGGCGGCGATGGTCCTGCTGCCGGAGTCGCGGCACTTCCGCTCCGGCCGGGCCGACGCGTCGAAGGGGGAGGCCGCGACCGTCGGGATGTGGCTGGGCTCTCTGACGCGGTTTCCGCTGTGGCTGCTCCTCGTCGTGTATTTTCTGACGCTCGCCTGCTTCACTTCGATGACGTCGGTGCTCGCCCTCTACACCGAGCGCGTGTTCGCGATGACGGCTGCGGACATGGGTCTCGTGTTCACGCTCGCGGGAGGCGTCACCGTGATCGTGCGCGGCGGGCTCGTCGGGCGGATCGTGAAGCGGTTCGGCGAACCGAACACCGTGCGCGCGGGGTGCGCGCTGCTCGCCCTGGGCGTGGGCGCCATCCCGTTCCTGGCCGACCGCTGGCAACTCTGGTTCCTCGTGCCGAGTTGGGCGGCGGCGACGGGACTCATCTTCCCGTCGCTCCACGCCCTGATCTCGCGGAACACGGATGAGCACTCACAGGGGTCCGTGCTCGGCGGAAGCCAGGTGGCCGGGGGCCTGGGCCGTGTGTTGGCGCCGCTGGCGGCGGGCCACCTGTTCGAACTGTACTCGATCGAGAGCCCGTTCCTCGTCGGGGCCGCGGCGTCGGCCATCGCCCTGTGGCTGGCGCTCCGGATCCCGGCGCCGCGCGATCCCACGGCGGAAGAAGCACTCGATCCCACGGACCGCTGGACGGGCCCGGTCGCCGCGCACGAACCGCGTGACCAGCCGGACACGAAGTCGCCGTGAGCGGGCCTGCTCCGCGCGCGGCCGGCGAGGTCGGCGAGACGCATCGCTTCTCCGAGCAGGCTCAGTTCGTCTCCCTCCGCGTGAGTGAAGTGTCGGCGCTGCTTGTGCGCCCGCCGGAGCCGCGCGCCATGCTCGCCTTCGCGCACGGGGCCGGGGCGGGGATCGAGCACCCGTTCATGTCGGACATGGCGCAGCGGCTGGCGGGGCAGGGGATCGCATCGTTTCGCTACCACTTCCCCTACATGGAGGCGCGGGCGCTCTCCGGCCGCCGCCGGCCTCCCGACCGGCCGCCGATCCTCGTGGAGACCGTCCGAGCCGCCGTCGCGAAGGCCGCCGCCCTGGCGGACGGGCTTCCGCTGCTGGCGGGCGGCAAGTCGATGGGGGGTCGCATGACCTCGACCGCCGCTTCCGACGCGCCGCTGCCGGGGGTGCGCGGCCTCGTCTTCTTCGGATTCCTGCTCCACGCGCCCGGCCGTCCCGAGCGCGCCGCCGAGCGCGCGGCCCACCTCGGCGGCGTGACGGTGCCGATGCTCTTCCTGCAGGGGACGCGGGACGCGCTCGCCCGCCGGGACCTGATCGAAGAGACGTGCGCCTCGCTCGGCCCACTCGCCACGCTCCACGAGCTGGAGGGCGCCGACCACTCCTTCCGCGTCCTCAAGCGCAGCGACCTCACGAACGAGGAGGTGGCGGACGAAATCGCGGCCTCCGCGGCCGCCTGGTCGACTGGCCTCGAGCCCTCTCCCTGACGTTCCCGCGGGGCTGTATTCCATAGAACGCTCGCGTCTTCCAGTCGAGTCCCATGTCGTCCATAAATTACCTAACTCTATTGATTTGTCGCGGCATTTCGGTGTCGCCGTCATCCCGGACGAGCTAGCTCCGTCCCCTTGCATCTCCCGCCATGTGGTGTGTATTATGGTGGGTATG